>JADFVZ010000104.1 GCA_015222805.1 Pseudomonadota bacterium | reverse complement strand
TTCGCTGATGTAATGCATGCCTTATACCCTGATTCTTCTCGCTGTCTTATTATCTCGTTATTCTGACTTTTCACACAGCCTCGGAGGCGGGAATCCAGATTTTCGATATACACCACTGGTTCCCGGGTTCGGCTATTCGCCGCCCCGGGATGACGGAATTAATAATTTGAAATAATGTGAATTCCTATTTATCCAGGAAACCCCTGCGTTTCAGCAGTGGTTCAATTTCCGGCTCGCGGCCACGGAAATTAATATACAACTGCATCACATCATCAGTACCACCCTGGGACAGGATTTCACTACGGAAGCGTTTAGATATTTCAGGATTGAAAATTCCTTTTTCCTCAAACAGGGCAAAAGCATCTGCATCAAGAACCTGTGCCCATATATAACCGTAATAGCCTGATGAATACCCTCCGGAAAAGATGTGGGCAAAGTAGGGACTACGATAACGGGGATCAATTTCCGCAATCAAACCCAGTTTATCCAGTGCTTTTTTCTCAAACACCAGGGCATCTTCCGTTACCGGTTCGGTGATGGTGTGCCAGGCAAGATCCAGGTAAGAAGCAGCCAGGTATTCAGTGGTTGCAAAGCCTTCATTAAAGGTACTGGCTTTTGCCAGGCGCTCAATCACTGCATCAGGAATGACTTCACCACTCTGCCAGTGCTTTGCATAAGTACGCATAACTTCCGGCTGTGAAGCCCAATTTTCAAATACCTGCGAAGGAAATTCCACATAATCACGCGGTGTCGCTGTACCCGCAAGTGACGGGTAAGTTGCTTCAGAAAGCAGGCCGTGCAGGGCATGGCCGAACTCATGGAAAAAGGTACTGGCTTCATCCCAGCTCAGCAGTGATGGTTTGCCGTCAGCTGGTTTAGAGTAGTTCCATACATTCACAATGATTGGAGTAATATTTTTACCCTCTTCACGATGCTGGCCACGGTAGGCATTCATCCAGGCACCACCGCGTTTGCTTGGGCGCGCAAAGTAATCATTATATAAAATACCGATATGTCCACCGCCGACCTGGCGTACTTCAAAGACTTTTACATCAGGGTGGTAAACCTCAATGTCGTTACGCTCATGAAAGGTAATACCAAAGAGTTTACTGGCAGTCTGGAAGGCCGAGTCCCGTACATTTTCCAGAACGAAATACTGTTTAATGGCTTCCTCATCAAGGTCATAGCGGGCTTTACGAACCTGCTCGGAATATTTACGCCAATCCCAGGCTTTTAATTTATAATCGCCGCCTTCAGCATTAATCAGCTTCTGCATATCTTTTACTTCCTGGCGGGCACGATCCTGCGCGGCCGGCCAGATTTTATCTAACAGGCCGTAAACATTTTTAGGGTTTTTAGCCATATTAACTTCAAGCACATAGTCCGCGTGGGTTGGATAACCCAGCAGATTTGCCCGCTGCAGGCGCAGGTTGGCAATCCGGCGCAAAGTTTCACGCGAATCGGTAGCATTACTGTTTGAACCACGTTTGATATAAGCCGTATAGATTTTTTCACGCAAATCACGACGGTCAGAATAGGTTAAAAATGGATTGATACCGGTACGGTTCAGGCCGTAAACCCACTTATCATCCAGGCCTTTCTGAGTTGCAGCAGATTTACCGCTGGCACGGACACTTTCCGGCAGACCGGCAAGGTCAGTCTCGTCCAGCACCAGTTCAAATGCGTTATTTTCAGTTAGCCAGTCCTGGCCGAATTTGGTTGTCAGTTCTGCCAGCTCTTTGTTAATACCCGTCAGTGTCTCTTTGTCTGCATCATTCAGGTTGGCACCCCGGCGGGCAAAGCCTTTGTAGGTGTCTGTCAGCAACTTGGTTTGTTCGGTGTTAAGGTCCAGGCTTGCGCGCTGATCCCAAACGGTTTTGATCCGCATCCAGAGTTTTTCATTTAAATTTACCTCATCCTGCAGTGCCGCAAGTATCGGTGACATTTCAGTTGACAGGGCTTTGAGATCATCATTGGTATCAGCTGAAGCCAGATTGTAGAAAACACCTGCGACCCTGTTCATTAAAGGGCCTGCCATATCCAGGGCAACAATTGTGTTTTCGAAGGTTGGGGCTGCTTCGTTATCGACAATATAGGCAATATCCATGCGGGTTTCATCGATTGCTGCATCGAAGGCCGGACGGTAATACTCGAATTTAATTTCTGCAAATGGCGCCGTCCCGTAGGGCGTATTCCATTCCTTGAAGAATGGGTTGGTGCATTCAGTGTTAGCGCTTGCACTTGCGGCAAGAGCCGTAAGCAACCCTGCAGCCAATAGGCTGGTAATAAATTTTTTCATTTTGGAAACCTCTAGTTCAGGTAGGTGTTAGGACAAATATTGAATTGCCTAGCTTGTATATTATGTTTATATAATACACGACATTGACCTAGTTTACCGCAGACAGTTTTACCCCACAGTAGCAATTAGTCTAATCACTGACAGAATGAACCGACAACGGGACAGGTCGAGTCTGTTTATCGACGGCAACAAACGAAAGCTTACCGGTCATTGCTACCACTCGGCCACCCTCGTACATGTTCTCCCGGGTTACTGTGACCAGCACACCGACGCTGGTGCGACCGACATGTTCAATTTCACCAACCAGATCAACAATACTGCCAGATGGAATCGGCACTTTAAAATCGATTTTATCCATCGAAACAGTGACCATATTCTGGCGGGTAAAACGGGTTGCAGTAATAAATCCCACTTCATCCAGCCACTGCATGGCAATCCCGCCAAACAGGGTTTGCCGGTTATTGGTGGTAAATGGGAAAACCTGCTTGGTTACCCGGGTAATTGCCGCTTTTTTGAGTTTATCGATATTCTGAGTGGACATAATAATTCTCACAGTCATGAATGTTCTATTTAGACATACATTCCAGTATATTTCTTGTATTTGAGTATGAATAGCTTTTCTTTATACTAAGTTTAAAACATATATTATTTTTCTATTGAAATGTTATACTCGTGAAATGAATATCCGTGCCCTGCAATACTTTGTTGCCCTCGCCGACCTGCGTAATTTCAGCCGCGCCGCAGAAGCCTGTTTTGTAACCCAGCCAACCCTGAGTATACAGATACGTAAACTGGAAGAAGAGTTGGGCGTACAACTGATTGAACGGTCACCCCGGAATATCATGCTCACAGAGATTGGGGCTGATATTGCCGACCGTGCCCGCGAAATCATCCAGGATGTAGAGCAACTGAAGTCCATTGCCAGACGTGCGACCGACCCCAGTGCAGGTGTCCTGCGCCTGGGAATCTTCCCCACCCTGGCACCTTACCTGCTGCCGCATATCGTTCCGGGTATCCGCAAGGCCTATCCGAAGCTGCAGTTGCAAATGTTCGAAGAAAAGACGGCTGATGTTTTAAGCCTGCTCAAACGCGGCAAGCTGGATGCCGGCATCCTCGCTCTGCCGATCGATGATGAGCAGCTCTGCTATGAAGTATTGTTTGACGAACCGTTTGTAGCAGCGATGCCGGCCAGTCATCCGCTGGCGGATTCGAAGTACCTTTCGGTTAATGATCTCCGCGGCCAGGATTTACTTTTGCTTGAGGAAGGCCACTGCCTGCGCGATCACGCACTTGAAGTCTGCTCCATGGTGGGTGCTACTGAAAAACTTAATTTTCAGGCCACCAGCCTGGAAACATTGCGGATGATGGTTGCAGCGGATGTCGGAGTTACCCTCCTCCCCGTACTGGCAATCAAACCGCCCGTACCTAAAACTGAAAACCTGGCGCTGCGACCCTTCCAGCCACCGGAGCCGAAAAGAACCCTGATCTTGTGCTGGCGACGCAGCAGCGCGATGACGGATTTTTTTGAACAGCTTGCAGAATTAATCCGGCAATTGCCTGAGGAGTTATTGAGCACAGACCCGGGCCTGGCGTAGGGTGGGCATTTATGCCCACGCGTATCCCAAACCCCGGTTTACCTGCTACGTTGATTGTATAAACGACCTTAATGCGTGGGCATAAATGCCCACCCTACGGCGTGAGTGTTTCCAGTAATTCATCATCCGAACCTTCTTTGAGTCCTTCGAACAACGGAGTACTTAAATAGCGCTCACCGGTATCTGGCAACATAGCCAGGATGCTGGATCCGCTAGCTGCAGTTTCCGCCACCTTGATAGCGGCTGCCAGGGTTGCACCGGCTGAAATTCCACAGAATATACCTTCTTCTGTAGCCAACTCGCGGGATGTGGCTATGGCGAGATCATCATCTATATAAACAGTCTCATCGCAAATAGCTTTATTTAACACCGAAGGAACAAAATCAGGTGTCCAGCCCTGTATTTTATGCGGTTGCCAATCGCCACCGGAAAGTACCGGTGCTGCTGTGGGATCACAGGTAATAACTTTTAAATCCGGCCTGGCAGCCTTTAAAACCTCCCCAGTACCAGTTACTGTACCGCCTGTTCCCCAGCCTGAAACGAAATAATCCAGGCGTTGGTTGGCAAAATCCCGCAGGATTTCAGGTGCAGTGGTATTTCGGTGATAGGCAGGATTGGCCTCATTATCGAACTGGTTGGCAAGGAACCAGCCATTGGCTTCCGCCAGTGCTTCGGCTACCTTAACCATACCCGATGCACGCTCCGCAGCAGGACTGAGGATAACTTTCGCACCCATAAAGCGCATCAACTGACGACGTTCAACCGAAAAGGAATCTGCCATTACCGCCACAAACTGGTAACCCTTTGCGGCACAGACCATCGCCAGGGCAATACCGGTATTACCGGAGGTGGCTTCAATAACCGTTTGCCCCGGACGTAACAGGCCACGATTTTCCGCGTCCTGGATAATTGCAAAGGCCAGCCGATCTTTTACCGAGGCCATCGGATTGAATGACTCGACTTTTACAAACATATCAACATGCACAGGTGCCAGTCGGTTAATCCTGATAACAGGTGTATTGCCAATGGTAGTCAGGATAGTGTCATGAATCATAAGGAAGCCTCTTTTTGATTTGATTTCTTTCAGTGTAGCCCCTTTCACAGAGAATAACATTGCTGCGAACTAACGGGTCCGATCTCCTGATAATTTATTCAGTGGCACAACTTGCACTGAGACTGAAGAAACAGCCGATCATTTCCTGTATTATTCTGCTATATTATTTAACCATTTAGAATTATTGAACAGATGACAAACCGTTTATATTTTGCCCCCTGGGAACGCGCCTTCGATCGGATTGCCACCCCATTTGAAGAGTTCCTGCATCGCCAGACTACTATTGGCATCCTGCTTATCATCTGTGCGGTTACCGCACTGGTAATTGCAAACTCCGGCCTGACTGACTGGTATCACCAGGTATTAAATATCAAGGTAGCTATAACATTTGGCGGGGCTGAAATTCGCCACAGCGTGCACCACTGGATTAACGACGGCCTGATGACAATCTTCTTTTTTGTTGTTGGCCTGGAAATAAAACGTGAAATCATGGTGGGTGAATTATCCACTATCCAGAATGCCATGCTGCCCATCCTGGCTGCCATCGGCGGAATGGTTTTTCCGGCGCTCTTCTTTATCATACTGAATAGCGATGGTGTAGGCTCTGCCGGCTGGGGTATTCCAATGGCAACTGATATTGCTTTTGCCGTCGGTGTGGCCGCCCTGTTGGGTGACCGGATTCCACGCAGCCTGTTGACCTTCCTGGTGGCATTGGCGATTGTAGATGACCTGGGAGCGGTCTCAGTAATTGCTGTGTTCTATACTGAAACCATCAACACTAATTTCCTGATGGCTGCCGGGGCAATTCTTGCCGGGATGATATTCCTCAACCGTATCGGAGTACGCAGCCCAATCCCCTATTTCTTTATGACCATTGGCCTCTGGTTCATGGTCGAAGGTTCAGGTATCCATGCCACTGTGGCTGGTATCCTGGCGGCATGGACTATTCCGGCCTATGCGCGGATGAAACCAGATCAGCTCAGTGCGGAACTGCGCGAGACACTGGATGCATTTGATGCCAGCGGTGATTCTGAAGCACCGTTGCTGAACAACCCGGAAAAACAGAAAAAACTCTGGCAGATGGACCACACTCTTAACAATGCCATCGCGCCATTACAGATGTTGGAAAGCGCACTGCATATTCCAGTCACTTACATTGTTATTCCGCTGTTTGCACTGGCTAATGCGGGTATTGCGCTAGATACCGATCATATGCTGGCAGCAACCCAGGAACCAGTTGCCATCGGTATCGTAGTTGGACTGGTGTTAGGCAAGCTGGTGGGGGTATCAGGGGTTACTTTATTGGCCGTTAAAATGGGTATTGGCCGACTACCTACCGGAGTAACATCTGCACATATAATCGGCGCCGGCCTGCTCGCCGGTATCGGCTTCACCATGTCGATTTTTATTGCCGAACTCGCCTTCCCCGGCAATGAGAACCTGCTTAACCATGCGAAAACGGGGATTTTGGCAGCCTCCCTGGCTTCGGGAATCCTGGGTTACCTCTGGTTGAGGTTTACTCCAGGTAAAACAACTGAATAAAACGCAGGCACAAAACTAATGATAAAAATAGCCCTGGCGCAATTCGATTTTGCTGTTGGCAGCGTCCACAAAAATATTGAGCTTTCCAGGCAGTTAATCGCCGAGGCCACTGATAACGGCGCTGATCTGGTTTTCTTCCCTGAACTAAGCATTACCGGCTATCCCCCTGAAGACCTGTTGCTGCGTTCCGGTTTCCTCGAAGCAGTCGATGATGCAATCAAACAACTGGCTGTAGAAACTACCGGCATCGATGTCATTATCGGCCACCCCGGAAGTTATTCAGGAAAACGTTATAACTGCCTCAGCTGGTTATCCGCAGGTAAAATTCGTACCACTTACCAAAAACAGCGACTGCCAAACTATCTTGTTTTTGATGAACATCGTTATTTCCAGGAAGGGGATAAATCTGAAGTCATAGAGATTAACGGGCATAAACTGGGTTTGTTGATTTGTGAAGATAGCTGGGCACCCGATGTAGTTACTGCATGCGTTGATGCCGGAGCCGAGTTATTACTGGTAGCTAATGCCTCACCCTATGCCCGTGGTAAGTTCCCTCATCGAGTTGCCGATATGGGTGATCGCTGCCGGGAAAATAAATGCCCTATGATCTATCTCAATACCACTGGTGGGCAGGATGAACTGGTATTCGACGGCCGTAGCCTGCTGATTGATGCCAGCGGTGAACTTATTGCCAGCGGACCCTTATGTGAAGATGCCCTGCTCTACTGCCAGCTGGATCAATCCGGCCTGCAGGCAGACTGGCCAATACGTGAATTACCCGAACTGGCAGAAATCTATCATGTACTGGTCACCGGCCTGCGGGACTATGTGTATAAAAATGGTTTTAGTGAAGTAGTGCTGGGTTTGTCCGGTGGTATTGATTCGGCCTTAACCCTGGTGCTTTCAGCGGATGCCCTGGGTGCCGATAACGTACATACCCTGATGATGCCCTCACGCCATACCAGCCAACTCAGCCTGGACCTGGCGATAGAGCAGGCAGATATGCTCGGCATTGACCACCAGACCATTTCCATCGAGCCCTCTTTTACCGCATTCCTGGACTCACTTGAGCCAGCATTTACGGGAAAACCTGCTGACATCACCGAAGAAAATATCCAGGCACGCTGCCGCGGGGTAATTGTTATGGCGATGTCGAATAAATTCGGCTGGTTGCCTGTCAGTACCGGCAACAAGAGTGAACTGGCAGTGGGATATTCAACGATTTACGGGGATATGGCCGGCGGCTTCGCACCAATTAAAGACTGTGCCAAAACCCTGGTGTTCGAGCTTTGCGAATACCGTAACAGCATCAATCCGGCCATCCCGCAGGCCGTAATTGACCGCCCTCCATCAGCGGAACTTGCACCCGACCAGAAGGATGAAGATTCCCTGCCACCCTATTCCGTTTTAGATGCCATTCTTGAACAGTATGTAGAGCTGGATCATTCAGTTAATGACATTGTCGCCCAGGGTTTTGACCCTGCCACAGTTGAACGGGTTGCCTCGATGGTATTAATCAACGAATACAAACGCCGCCAGGCAGCACCTGGCGTGCGCATTACCTCCCGTGCCTTTGGCCGCGACCGGCGCTACCCGATTACTTCAGGCTGGCGGGATAAACTCTAGTAGGGTGGGCATTTATGCCCACGCGTAACAATTATTCCCGACAACTACTACATTGATTGTATGAAAACCTTAACGCGTGGGCATAAATGCCCGCCCTACGAATTGAACCTTGATCAGAAACATACCGAAACAATTTCACCTAATTTAATAATTCCAATGAGTTACACTGTACTAATGAACCGTAATTGGCTTCCACGACTCATCCTGTTGCTGGCATTAGTATTTGCCCAGGCACTTTATGCTGGGCATGCTGTGCAACACTCAGGTGGCGGGAATTTGTCTGACTGTTCTGTCTGCCTGCAGGCTTCATCTGGCGCTGATGCGCTATTGGCAGTCAATATTGAGATCATTGCTAATCCCATAACAGCTACTGGCATCAGCCAAACGGTTCAAACCTGTTTCTCCAGCAAAACCAGCTATAACCAACATAGCCGCGCCCCACCTGCTTCCCGGCACAAGTAATACATACAGGGTCGGCAAGTCGGCTCTGTTTATTCTTTTGTTCGAATTGATATTCGATTGGGAACCACAATGAAACACTACACTTTACAGAATTTTGATTTGCTGAAGCTAATTGCCTTCAGCCTGTGCCTTATGGCATTTACACACCCCGTCATAGCAGAAGAAAGCTTAGCGGATATAAGAGCTGAACTGGATACTATCAGGAGCCAGTATGAACAGCGTATCCAGGCACTGGAACAGCGTCTGGAAACAGCGGAGCAACAACTGGCTGAACAGTCTGTATCGAAGGCACCGGCACCGGCCCCACCACCTGTTCCCGAACCCACTACGCGAGAATCCACAGCGGGCAGCTATACCAGTGCCAACAACCAATATAATCCCGCTATTGGGATTATCATTGATGGTGAAATCTGGAGCTATGGCAACGACCCTGCCGGGCGCAGCATCCCCGGTTTTGCCTTCGGTGGCGAATCCGGACTGGCGGATGAAGGCCTGAGCATCGGCGAGAGTGAATTTGTCTTCAGCGGCAATGTGGATAACTGGTTTTACGGCCAGATTACCGCAGCAATCGAACAGGAAGACGGTGAATTTGGTATCGGCCTGGAAGAAGCTTTTATTGAAACACTCAGCCTGCCGGCGAGCATTACCCTGCGACTGGGACGATTCTTTTCGGGTGTAGGTTATCTCAACGACAAACACAAACACACTTGGGATTTTGCCGACCAGGCCTTGCCCTACCGGGCATTTATGGGCAGCCAGTACGGGGATGACGGGGTACAACTACGCTGGCTGGCACCCACTGATTTCTTCCTCGAATTCGGCGCAGAAATCTTCCGTGGCGGCAGCTATCCTGCCGGTGGCAATGCTAACAGCGGCTTTGGTAGCACCTCCCTCTTTGCACATACCGGGGGCGATGTAGGCTTCAGCCACAGTTGGACAGCCGGTTTATCCTGGCTGGGTGCAGATGCGGCGGAACGTGAATCGGGTGATGAAGATGACCCCCTGTTATTCACCGGTAGCAGTGATATCTATATTGCCGATTTTGTCTGGAAGTGGGCCCCAAATGGCAATTCGCGGCAGCAGAACTTTATCTTCCAGGCGGAGTACCTGTGGCGCAATGAAGATGGCAAAGTGCTTTTACCTGGCGCAGCTATCTCTACCCCATTGGATCAGGATGCCAGTGGCTGGTATGTCCAGGGCACCTATCAATGGATGCCACGCTGGCGTGCTGGCCTGCGGATTGACGGGCTGAGCGCGGACAATCCCGGCATGATCTACACCGGCAGCATTCTTGATCCGCAGGGTCACGACCCAAGACGCTATTCGCTGATGCTGGATTATTCCAACAGCGAATTTTCCCGCCTGCGGATACAGTACAACCGCGATGAAACTGGCCTTGAAAGCGATGACCAGATCGGGCTGCAATACATCATGAGCATCGGTGCCCATGGTAGTCATGCATTTTAAGGGGTATCGAAATGAAAAATTTATTGAAACTGTTAATACTACTGACTGCTGTTTTCAGCAGCCTTGTCCAGGCAAAACTCAATGTGTTCGCCTGTGAACCCGAATGGGCAGCCCTGGCTGAAGTTATCGGCGGGGATTTAGTCAAAACCACTTCTGCCACCAATGCACTGCAGGATCCCCACTATATCCAGGCACGCCCAAGCTTGATTGCTAAAATCAGAAAAGCTGACCTGCTGGTCTGCTCTGGTTCTGAACTGGAAATTGGCTGGCTGCCGTTGCTGCTGCGAAAAGGTAACAACCCGAAAATCCAGACAGGTAAGCCGGGCAACCTGATGGCAAGCCAGTTTGTCCGTCGACTGGATATTCCAACCGTGCTCGATCGTGCTCAGGGCGATATGCATTCACAGGGCAATCCGCATATCCAGACGAACCCCCATAATATCGCCATAGTAGCCAGCGTTGTCGCCGAGCGGCTGCAACAGATTGATCCCGGCAATGCAGATAGCTATCAACAGAATCTGGCGGAGTTCCTGCAACAATGGAACCAGGCCATTACGGGCTGGGAACAGCGGGCAGCTAATCTACGTGGCCAGGAAATTGTGGTACACCACAAGAGCTGGGTATACCTGGAAGACTGGCTGGGACTGGTTGAAGTTGCCACCCTGGAGTCCAAACCAGGTATTCCACCCAGCGGTGCCCATCTGAGCCAGTTATTGGCCCAGATGAAAACCAAACCGGCAAAACTGATCATTCGATCACCCTACCAGGATGCAAAGGCATCTGCCTGGCTGTCGGAGAAAACCGGCATACCTGCTACGTTACTGCCGTTCACCGTTGGTGGCTCGGATAATGCCAACGACCTGTTTAAACTGTTTGATGAAACCATACACCTGCTGGTCATCCATCTGGATACCGCAGAATGAGTACTGTATTTGACTGGAGTATCGTCGGCCCGGCATTGCTGGCGGGCATCCTGGTTCTCTCCACCCATGTACCGTTAGGACGGAAAGTCCTGGAACGCGGCATCATCTTTATTGACCTGGCAATCGCCCAGGTAGCTGCTGTTGGAGTCATCCTGGCTGACAATATTGGCCTCGACCATGGCTGGGAAGTTCAGGTTGCTGCAGTGACCGCTGCCATGATCGCAGCTGCGGGATTGCATCTAACCGAAAAACTCTGGCCTAATATCCAGGAAGCCTTAATTGGGGTTTTATTTGTACTCGCCGCCTCCGCCAGCATTCTCCTGCTAGCAGATAACCCCCATGGCGGAGAGCAGTTAAAAGACTTGCTGGTGGGTCAAATCCTCTGGGTCGATTACCAGCAACTGATACCTACCCTGGCAATCTATACAGCACTGCTGGGAGTCTGGTTCGGCCTGCATGAACACCTGCCGCGAATGGCTTTCTACTTAATTTTTGCCATTGCTATTACCGCATCTGTGCAGCTGGTTGGTGTGTACCTGGTATTTGCCAGCTTGATT
>JADFVZ010000103.1 GCA_015222805.1 Pseudomonadota bacterium | reverse complement strand
TTTGCCAGCAAGTGACTCATAATAGAGAAAATCTATCATGAGCTTATGATTAAGACTTGCGGTTTAACAGAGTATCTACAAGATTTCTCGAACCCGAGGGTGCGATTTCTCTTCGATAAAAGCATACAACAAAGCCCGGCTCTATGAGCCGGGCTTTGTTGTATGCGTCTGTTCGGGATTGATTCAGGCCATCCATGGCCCTCACCCTGCGGGCATCTCGTTTCACTCGATGTCATAATCGGCTTCCTGCCGATTCCGTAGACACAAAAAAGCCCGGCTCTATGAGCCGGGCTTTGTTGTATGCGTCCCCAAGGGGATTCGAACCCCTGTTGCCGCCGTGAAAGGGCAGTGTCCTAGGCCTCTAGACGATGGGGACCTTGAACTGTTTTTAATACTTGGTGGAGCTAGGCGGGATCGAACCGCCGACCTCTACACTGCCAGTGTAGCGCTCTCCCAGCTGAGCTATAGCCCCGGGAAAGGATGCGTATAATAGGCAAACGGACTCAAACTGTCAAACATTTTTCGTGTTTTCTCGTTGATTTTTCCTTTATTCTCATAAATTTGCTGGTAAAGATGGTGCCTACCGGGAAAACAGTCCCAGTTTGGCATTGTTTAATGCTATTCTGCCCGTTGGTTTTATTCCTGATTAATATTTATTTGCGGAGAAAAATAGATGCATTTAGCCTCGCTGAAGTGTGTATTTACAAGTTTGTTGCTGATTTTAACAACTGCTGTTATAGCTGGAGAAACAACTGATGGAAAAGGTGATGAAGAGCCAAAGTGGGATGTTTCCAATCCACCGGGCGAATGGAAGTCTATCAGTATAGACACGAAGGAGACCACCTGGTCGGATGTGGATGTATCGCCGGATGGAAAAACTATTCTCTTTGATATGCTGGGTGATATTTACAGTGTGCCGGTATCCGGTGGTAAGGCCCGTGCAATAGCTGCGGGTATTGAGTGGAATTACCAGCCGAGATTCAGTCCTGATGGTAAGAGTATTGCTTTTATTTCAGATCGTGCCGGTGGGGACAACCTCTGGGTAATGGATGCAGACGGCTCTAATCCGCATGCAATCAGTGAAGAAAAAGAACATATTATTCATACGCCCAACTGGAGCCCGGACGGAGAGTATATTGCTGCACGCAAAAGCTACACATCAACCCGCAGTATCGCGGCAGGTGAAATCTGGATGTATCACAGCGGCGGCGGCAGTGGGGTAAGCCTGGTTGAGCGCCCACTGGGTGCAAAGGATCAGAAAAATATTGCTGAGCCCGCCTGGTCTGCGGATGGTACCTATCTGTATTACAGCCAGGATATCACCGCAGGATCTCGCTGGGAATATAATAAGGATCCGAGCAAGCCTTTATTTGCGATCAAACGCCTGGAAATGGCAACAGGTGAGACTGTTACCGAGGAATCCCGGCCTGGTGGTGCAATTCGACCCGTACCGTCACCGGATGGAAAGTACCTTGCATTTGTGACCCGGGTTCCCGGGTTGAAAAGTGCGCTGATGCTCAAAGACCTCAACAGTGGCCTGATCGTTAATCTGTATGGTGATCTGGATCGTGACCTGCAGGAAACCAATGGCACCATGGGGAATACTTCTGCTTTTGACTGGCTGCCTAATTCGAAAGCCCTGGTGTTCTGGTCAGGTGGTGGTTTCCACTCTGTCAATATCGAAAACCACGAGGTCGCTGATATTCCAGTACACATTGTGGCCCAGAAAAAAATCCAGGCAGCGGTGCGTTTTCCCATTGAGGTGTCGGCCGATCAATTTAAAGTGAAGATGCTGCGCTGGAGCCAGCTTAGCCCTGACGGCAAGCAGGCTGTATTCCAGGCTTTGGGGTATATCTGGGTCAAGGACCTTGCCAGTGGCAAACAACGGCGCCTGACAAAGCAAACAGATCATTACGAATACTACCCGCTGATTTCTCCTGACGGGAAATCAGTGGTTTACAGCACCTGGGATGACCTAGAGCTAGGTAGCCTTCGAATCCATTCATTGCGTGGCAGCAAGGGCAGGGTGTTGACCGCAGAGCCGAGCGTGTATATTGAGCCGGCATTCTCTGCAGATGGCAAGCAACTGGTCTACAGGAAGGTGGCCGGGGGGTATTTGCTGTCTCCATTGTGGGGTGCTAACACCGGTATTTATACACTAAATATTGTCAGCAAAAACGCACAACCAAAACGAGTTAGCCAGAAGGGTAATACGCCGCAATTTTCAGCGGATGGAAAACGTGTGTTCTTCACTGCAAACAGTGGTGAATTGGGAACTGAGCTTGAATTCAACAGTGTTAACCTGGATGGTAAAGACCAGCGCAACCACCTCAAGGGTGTTAAAGCGACATCTTTCCTACTCTCACCAGATAATCGCTGGGTAGCATTTACCCAGCAATACAATGTGTATATTGCCCCGTTTTTCTCTGCTGGCAAGTCCATTGATATCGGTGTTGATTCAAAAGCTTACCCTGTTCGCCAGGTTTCCAGGCGTGCCGGTGATTTCCTCCATTGGCAGTCGGACTCCAGAGGCCTTGGCTGGTCACAGGGGCCTGTGCTTTATCAACGCAAGTTAAAAGATGCCTTTGCATTTATTCATGGCGCTCCTGTGGAATTGCCGGAGCCGGTCAGTTCAGGCCTGGATCTAGGCTTTATGAGTAAGAGTGATAAACCAAAAGGCAAGATAGCACTGGTTGGTGGTCGTGTTGTCACTATGCGTGATGCCGATTTGCAACAGGAAGTGATTGAAAATGGTGTGGTGATTATTGAGGGCAACCGGATCACTGCGGTGGGTCCGCGCTCAAGCATAAGTATTCCCGATGGGGCATATGTACTGGATGCCACAGGGAAAACAATAGTACCCGGGCTCATCGATGTGCATGCCCATGGTGGTATGGGTAACCGGGAAGTGTTACCGCAGCAAAACTGGATGCAATTTTCTAACGCATCATTGGGGGTCACCACAGTTCATGATCCATCAAATGATACGACTGAAATTTTTGCTGCCGCTGAGCTGCAAAAAGCAGGAAAGATGATCGCACCCAGGATTTACAGTACTGGCACCATTTTATACGGTGCCAATGCACCCGCATACCGGGCTGAGATTGACAGTCTTGAAGATGCTGAATTCCATCTGCAGCGCCTAAAGGATGCCGGTGCCATATCGGTGAAAAGTTATAACCAGCCACGCCGTGACCAGAAACAGCAGGTGCTGGCAGCAGCACGTAAACTGGGCATGCTGGTTGTGCCGGAAGGCGGAGCCAAGTTCCAGCACAATATGACCATGATAGTTGACGGGCACACAGGTGTTGAGCACGCTTTGCCAATCAAAGATATCTACAGCGATGTTAAGCAACTGTGGTCACAAACTGAAGTGGGTTATACGCCAACCTTCGTAGTCGCCTATGGCGGCCTCTCAGGTGAGCTTTACTGGTATGACCGAACCGATGTCTGGGAAAATGAGCAGCTGATGCGTTTTGTGCCGAAGAAGTTTGTCCTTCCAGGCAGCATCAGGCGGCAGCATGCCCCGGACTCTGAATACAACCATATTGATGTTGCCACTGCGGCCCATGATTTGCGTGATCTTGGCGTGAGTGTCCATATCGGTGCCCACGGCCAGCGTGAAGGATTGGCAGCGCACTGGGAGATGTGGATGATGGCCCAGGGTGGGTTTACACCCTGGGAAGCCTATCGGGGTGCTACCATCGATGGTGCACGTTATCTGGGGATGGATGCAGATATCGGTTCTATTGAAGTGGGTAAACTTGCTGACCTGGCAATCGTTGAGGGTAATCCACTGGTGGATATCCGTCGTTCTGAATTTGTTGCCTACAGCATGCTCAACGGTCGTTTGTATAAGTCGGAGACTATGAATCAGATAGCTCCGGAGAAAGTTACTCGTAGCAGTTTTTACTTTGAATTACCTGGTGGTGATACCTGGCAGGCAGAAGCGATGCAGTATTGGCAGGATAAATCTAAAAGGCTGCACTGGTTGCATTAAAGTTAATCTTCAATGCTTGTGAATAAATAAAGGCCGCATCTGCGGCCTTTATAATCATTGAATCTGAAATCGATTATTTAGCTTTGTAGCTGTACTTCTGTCCTGCAAGGGTGGCTTCATACATAAGGCCACCAGTAACCTGGGTAAAAACAGCAACACCGTTACTATAGGATGTTGAAGCAGCTACACCGGATTTCAGGGCAACTGCTGATGCCTGCGCGGAAAATTCAAAATTTTCAGCCGTAAAGTCATCATAGGCTTTTTGATTCTCGAAGAAGATAATCTGCTGGTAAGCCTGTCCGCCAGCCTGCCAGCCAAAACTTAACTGGGTCATTTTGGTTTCACCGGTAACCGCCCCGTGTTTATACACAGCACCGGTGCCGTGTGCACCACCTATACCGAGGCCGGCTTTGCCGATCTTGGGGAAAACAGCATACCCATAAGCCTGGTTGAAAAAAGTACTAAGGCCTGAATCAGATTTTTTAAATTCTGCAATGGTTGCGTTACATTTAGTGGTTAGTTTCGGATCCCATTTTGCTACTGCTGCTGTTGTGGTAAATAGCAAAACCATGCCAATTACTAAAATAGTTTGAAGTTTTTTCATTATTGGATATCCTCATGGAAATATGAAAGCATATTAATTATGCTGAATTTTCAGTATAGCAGCCTTAAACAGGCTTACCGCATGGCTAGCGAAGTGAGAGACTCTATCTTATATCTTAAGTACCCAGTCGGTAATAGATTGATAAAACAGTGGAATAGCCTCATTATTAATAAAGGAGAGAGGCTCTATTTACGTTCGTTAAACCTGTATTGCTGACCTCCGAGTGATGCCTCGTACATCAGGCCTGCTTTAACCTGGGTGAATACGGCAACCCCGTTACTATAGGATGTCTGGGCAGCTATACCGGCTGTTATGGCAACGGCAGAAGCCTGAGCTGAGAACTCATAGTTGGTGCCGACGAAAGCATCATAGGCTTTTTGGTCCTGGAAGAAAATTATCTGTTTATAGGCTTGCCCGCCTGCCTGGAAGCCAATGCTCAATTGTGTCATTTTGGTTTCGCCGGTAATTTTGCCGTGTTTATAAACCACACCTGTTCCATAAGCTCCGCCTATACCCAGGCCGCCTTTGCCAATATTTGGGAATACTGCATAACCATAGGCCTGGTTAAAAAAGCTGCTGAGGCCGGCATCAGCTTGTTTGAATGCAGCGACAGTTGTATTGCATTTGTTCTCCAGGTCAGCATCCCATTTTGCCTGGAGTAGAGGACTGGTAAACAGCAATATAACTGCCAGGAAAGTGGTTATCAGGATTTTTTTCATATAATTGTTTCCTTTGAAAGCGGTTCGCAAATAATTCCATCAAGAGTATAGCAGGCATAGTGCCTGATTTTACGGCAGGTGGACCTGGGAAGGTGAGACCCATCCCTCAGCCCGGTGCTCGGCAACTACGGTCGTATAAATACCTCCACGGACATTGAATTCTGCAGTAAGGCGCATAAATCGCGGTTGCGTGGCTGTTACCAGGTCATCAAGGATTTTGTTGGTGATATCTTCATGGAAAGTACCCTCATTCCGGTACGACCAGACATACATTTTTAAGGCTTTTAATTCCACACACAGCTGATCGGGTATATATTCCACTAGTAATTCAGCAAAGTCCGGCTGACCGGTCTTCGGACACAAGCATGTGAACTCAGGAACGGTTATCCTGATGGTATAATCCCGTGAAGTTTGTGGATTGGGAAAAACTTCCAGGTTACGGGATGGTTTAGTTGGGTTTTCTCCAAGGGGGTGATTGCTCACAGGACTCTCCAGTTATTGGGCTTTTGCCCTTTGATAATGAATAAAAAACCGGTATTTCCGGCTCTATGGAACTATTTTAAGATTAAATGCGATTAACAGCTATAAAAATGGCGGGATTTAAATCATTTGTTGATCCCACCACACTCCTGGTACCTACCAACCTGACCGGTGTCGTCGGTCCAAACGGTTGCGGCAAATCCAATATTATTGATGCGGTTCGCTGGGTCATGGGCGAAGGTT
This sequence comes from Pseudomonadota bacterium, assembly GCA_015222805.1. Taxonomy (GTDB): domain Bacteria; phylum Pseudomonadota; class Gammaproteobacteria; order Xanthomonadales; family SZUA-36; genus SZUA-51. The sequence continues at coordinate 12,686 of JADFVZ010000103.1, read as the reverse complement.
CGGCCAAGGTCCTGCGTGGCGAATCAATGGCAGACGTCATATTTAATGGCTCCAGCACCAGGAAACCCGTTGGTACTGCAACCGTTGAGCTGATTTTTGATAATAGTGACGGGGGCATCGGTGGTGAATACGCCGAGTACAGTGAAATCTCAGTTAAACGCCAGGTCAGTCGTGACGGTGTATCAAATTATCACCTTAACGGTGGCCGCTGCCGCAAAAAAGATATTACCAATGTATTTTTGGGTACGGGCCTGGGACCACGTAGTTATTCGATAATAGAGCAGGGGATGATCTCCCAGATTATCGAGGCCAAGCCGGAAGAGGTGCGCGGGCATCTTGAAGAAGCAGCCGGGATTTCAAAATACAAGGAACGGCGGCGGGATACTGAAAACCGCATAGCACGCACCCGGGATAACCTCGACCGACTGAATGACTTGCGCGAAGAAATCGGCAAACATATTGATCGCCTTAAACGTCAGGCCAGGGCTGCAGAGCGCTGGAAAAAATACAAACAGGAATCACGGGTGCTGGAGTCATCTTTGTTAGCCCTGGGCTGGCGGGAACTGAATGCCCGGGCAGAGCGCAAAGCAATCGAGTTAAAATCAGTGGAAACCTCAATGGAGTCAAAGGTTGCTGATCAACGCGCAGCCGAAGCTGAACTTGAAAAGATTCGTAATAACCAAACAAAGGCAAGCGAAAGCCATAATCAGGTGCAAGGCCGGTTTTACGAAATTGGGGGTGAAATTGCCCGTCTGGAACAGACTATCCAGCACGAGCAGGAAATGCAGACCCGGCGTAAACAGGAATATGAAGAGACCCGCACTGGCCTGAATGACCTGAAAAGACATATTGTCCTGGATAGAACCCAGGTAGAAGACCTGACTACGGCACTGGCACAGCTTGAACCTGAATTAAGCAAAACAGACCAGATGCAGGCAGATTTTACCCGGGTTCTGGAAGACAAAGACAGTGACACCAGGAGCTGGCAGGAAAAGTTTGATGCGCATCGCCAGGAGGCTGCAGAAATCAGCGGCCGGGCGGAGCTTAAGCAGGCGGGTATCGAACACCTTGACCAGCGCATGTCACAAACCCGGAAGCGCCTGGATGCATTAAAACTTCAGAGTGGGGAAGTTGCCGGCGATAACCTGGGTTCGGACTTGAAAACGGCACAGGATGCCAATGAAAGCACGAGTAAATCACTCACACAGGCACAGAAGCAGCTGGATCAACTGCAGGAGCAAATCACCCAGGGACGCGAACAGATACAGCAAACCCAAGCGGAGCTTAGTGATAAACAGCGCCTTCAGGCTACCCAGCGCGGGCGCCTGTCTTCACTGCAGGTATTGCAGGAATCGGTACTGGAAGAATCTATCAATACCCGTGAGTGGCTGCAAAGCCAGGGCCTGGAAGATGCTAAGACATTACTTGAAACCATTGATGTTGAAGATCGCTGGCGAACTGCGGTAGAACAGGTGTTGCACCCCTGGCTGGATGCCTTGCTGGAAGCCGGGCAGGGTTATGATATCAGCAGCTTTACCCAGGGCAGCCTGTCATTGCTAAATCCCCAGAGTGGGAATTTGAAGGTTGCAAAAGGCACTTTGGCTGCCGTATGCAAAGCCCCAGATCCAATACTGCAAGTGCTTAACCAGGTATTTACTGCAGCTGATCTTAATGCGGCCCTACAACAACAATCCGGGCTGAAGGCTGGTGAAAGTGTTATTACAGACAATGCAGAATGGCTGGGCCAGGGCTGGATCCGCGTGCAGCGCAGTTCAGAAGGATCCGTACTGGATCGGGAACAGGAGCTTCGCGACCTGTCCAAAGAACTGGAAAACCTGGATCAGAACGTGGTCTCCCTGCAAAAGCAATTAAACGAGAAACGTGAGAAACAGCAGGAGCTTGAGAGCCGGCGCCGCCAATCCCAGTCTGATACCAATGAATTTTACCGCCAACAGACCCAGGCCGCAGGCAAAGTTGAGGCGCTACAACGGCAAATTGGTGAGTTGGCGGATCGTCAACAGCGTGATAAGAATGAGCTTGCTGAACTTGAGCAGCGTTTGTTGACTGATCAAAAAGAAGTAAAAACCGGCCGCAGTGAACTCGAGGGCATCATTAACCGGATGGCTGAAGTTCAATCGATTCGCGAAGCCCTTGATAGTGAGCGCTTAGAGGTTATCAGTGCACGCGATAGCGCTCGTGAAAGTCTGAGCCAGGCTCGCGATGCCCGTCATTCTGCAGCCCTTAAGGTTGAGTCGCGCCGCGCCAGCCTTGACTCCCTGACCCAGTCGCTGTCGCGGATGGATAACCAGATAGGCCAGATGCAGCAGCGTTATGTGCAGTTGAGCGAACAGGTTGCGAAGGATCAACAACCGGATGATATGCATAAGCAGGCGATGGATGTATTGCTGCAAAAGCGGGTTAAAGTTGAACAGGATATGGCAGCAGCCCGGGCCGATTTGCAGGCTCTGGAAAATGAATACAAAACCCAGGATGGTATTCGCCAGAAAGCGGCGCGCGAAGCGGAAGACATCCGCCAGGAACTTGAACGCAGCCGTTTGAGCTTGCAGGAACTGCAGATTAAGGCACGCTCCCTGGCAGACCGCCTGGATGAGAAAGAACAGGATGCGGAGAAACTTGCTGCCAGCCTGGATGAAGAGGTTGATGTTGATGCGATGCAGGCTGAGCTAGATCAACTGCAGCACAAAATCCAGCGGATTGAACCGGTTAACCTGGCCGCCATTGAAGAATATGAGGAAGAAAGCGAACGTAAGGAATATCTCGATGCCCAGCATGATGACCTTACCTCTGCCCTGAGTACGCTGGAGAAGGCAATTGCTAAAATTGACCGGAAAACCCGGAGTAAATTCAAGGAAACTTTTGAACAGGTAAATAAGGGCATCCAGGAACTGTTCCCACGCCTGTTTGGCGGCGGGCACGCCTATCTTGAGCTGACCGGTGATGACCTGCTAACCGCGGGTGTCAGCATCATGGCGCGGCCTCCGGGTAAACGGATTAGCTCAATCTACCTGCTTTCAGGCGGTGAGAAAGCGTTAACCGCGGTGGCGTTAGTGTTTGCAATATTCCGTTTAAATCCGGCACCTTTCTGTTTGCTGGATGAAGTAGATGCGCCCCTTGATGATGCCAATGTCGCACGTTTTTCGGCGCTGGTCAGGGAGATGTCGGAAAAAGTTCAGTTTTTGTTTGTTTCCCATAACAAAGTCACTATGGAAATGGCTTATCAGTTATGCGGTGTAACCATGCGGGAAGCGGGTGTTTCGAGGTTGGTATCAGTCGATATCGAAGAAGCTGCCAGCTACGCCCAGGATTAATAATCGGGAGATTAGGAAAGAATAATGGATATGGATCCACAAACCCTGAGACTGGCGCTTTTTGCGATTGGAATCATTATTGTCGTGGTAGTTTTATTTATCGGCGGCAGTGACAAACGCCGACAAAAAAATATTAAACGCAGGCTTGAAAAAAAGCAGTATGATGCAGCAGGAAATACAGCAGTTGATATTGCAGCCGAAGAAGACAGTGACGGTGATGCGGATGAAGTGGGCATGCAGCAGGAGCTCGAAGCACTCAAAGGGATGGGGGCAATGATTGCGGCGGACAAACAGGATGGGAACCCTGAGCAAGAGCTGGAAGAAGAATTGCAAATTAGCGAATTAACCACTTCGGGCTTGAAGGCAGAAAAATCCGGGCAGGAAAAGGCCGAGATTAAAACAACTGAAGAAAAGCCTACTGTAAAAGGCCCGCGACCGGATATGGTTGTTACCCTGTACTTACAATCGCTGGGAAAAAAACGCGTACACGGAACAGCTTTACTCGAAGCCACAGTGAAAACGGGACTGGTGTACGGCAAGATGAAATTGTTCCATCGGGTACCGGAAGGCAGTACCCAGTCATTATTCAGCCTTGCCAACGGCCTGAAGCCGGGAACCTTTGACCCGACCGCCTGGAACCTGTTTGAAACACCGATGTTAACCCTGTTTTTTTCCCTGCCAGCCCCGTTTGAAGGTCTGGCCACCTTCGAGTCCATGCTGGCAACAGCAAACCGTCTTGCAGACTTGCTCGACCTCGCAATACTGGACAATAAACAGATGCCCCTGAACCGGGAACGTATTGCTGAAATACGGGAAGAACTGCGTTCATACGATCGCAAACACCTAAAATAAAGATGTTCTCCGGACTTGAGCGCATTGATACCCTGCGTGAGCAATTACAGGAGCATAATTATCGTTATTATGTGCTCGATGACCCGAGCGTTCCGGATGTTGAATATGATCTCCTGATGCGCGAGCTGCGCGAACTTGAGGCTGTTCACCCGCAGGCAGTTACCCCTGATTCACCCACCCAGCGTGTCGGTGCTGCGCCAGCAGAGGGCTTTACCCCGGTTACCCACACAGTATCCATGTTATCGCTCAGTGATGTTTTTACAGATGCTGAGGTTGAAGATTTTGATCGCCGGGTGAGTACAGTACTGGACAGGGGTGAGGTAACCTATACCGCCGAACCAAAAATGGATGGCCTCGCAGTTAGCCTGACTTATGAACAGGGCAGCTTAGTACAGGCAGCCACCAGGGGAGATGGTTCAAGGGGGGAAAATGTCACTGCTAATGTGCGCACCATTGAATCGATTCCATTGCGCTTGCGCGGCCATGACTATCCAGCTGTCCTCGAAGTCAGGGGTGAGGTATATATGCCGCGGGATGGCTTTGATTCCTATAATCAGCGGGCACGGTCAGCAAATGAAAAACCCCTGGCAAATCCACGCAATGGTGCTGCCGGCAGCCTGCGGCAACTGGAACCAAAAATAACTGCCGGGCGGCCATTGGCCTTTTTTGCCTATGCTGCCATCACGCGCGCGGGCTTGCCTGATACCCAGTTTGAAGTATTGAATCGTTTGCGTGACTGGGGATTTCCGGTAAACCCGGAGGTAAGGCGGGTAACAGGCGTTAGCGGGTGTACAGGGTTTTACCATTACCTTGAGGAACTGCGTCCGGGCCTGAATTACGACATTGACGGTGTAGTTTATAAAGTAGACAGCTTTGATTCCCAGGATGAATTGGGTTTTGTCGCCCGCGCACCACGATGGGCCGTAGCGCGTAAATTTCCGGCAGAAGAGGAAATTACCCGCTTGCTTGAAATTGATGTGCAGGTAGGTCGAACCGGAGCGATTACCCCGGTAGCCAGGCTTGAGCCGGTATCTGTAGCAGGAGTTACCGTAACCAATGCAACCCTGCACAATGAAGATGAGATACGACGAAAGGATGTACGCCCCGGGGATTGGGTGGTCATCCGGCGTGCCGGTGATGTTATTCCCGAAGTGGTACGTTCCCTGCCGGAACGACGGGAAACAGAGTTGCCTGAATGGCCATTTCCGCAAAACTGCCCTGTTTGCGGTTCTGCTATTGAAAAAATTGATGGTGAAGCTATTGCCCGATGCAGCGGTGGGCTTTTCTGTCCGGCGCAGCGTAAACAAAGTATCCGCCATTTTGCTACCCGCAAGGCACTGGATATTGAGGGCCTGGGCGACAAGTTGGTTGACATGCTGGTGGATGCCGGCCTGCTGGATTCGGTTGCAGACCTGTTTGAACTTAAACTGGAAGATGTTGCTGGGTTGGAAAGGATGGGGGAGAAATCGGCCAGTAACCTCCTGCAACAGCTGGAACAATGCAAAGATGTATCCCTGGCCCGGTTATTGTATGCCCTGGGTATACGTGAAGTAGGCGAGGTGACCGCGCGGTCACTGGCTGAGGTATTTGGTAGCATGGGGGCGTTAGAGCAGGCCGGAATTGAAGACTTGCTTGCAGTGCCTGATGTTGGCCCGATAGTGGCTGAACATGTCTATCAGTTTTTCCGCGAGGCACATAACCAGATGGTTATTGATCAGTTGCTGGCAGCAGGGGTCCGGCCTCGGTCAGTCAGAGTTGTTAAGGCTGGAGGGCCGCTTGAAGGCCAGGTATGGGTGCTGACCGGGACCCTTGAATACCCGCGTAGCAGGGCAAAAAAATGGCTTGAAAGCCTGGGTGCAAAAGTAACCGGTAGTGTTTCTAAAAATACCACTGCTTTATTAGCCGGAGAAGCCGCGGGTTCAAAGTTGGCGAAGGCTGAAGACCTGGGGGTGCGGGTTGTGGATTCTGAGGAGTTTGATGGTATGTTGAAGGAACATGCAATAAATACCACAGCATGAGCAACAGCGAGATCCCGGATCAAGTCCGGGATGACATGGGTAGGTTGTCATACTGTACCGGGTCGCTACGCACATCCATATGCTCTCGCGAACTTTTGTGCTTCCTGCCCATCATCTGGACTCTAAGAGGCGCGTCATGCCGGGCTTGATCCGGTATCTCGTTTTTTTTAGCGCATTGATTAAGATCAGCGTAATTCAACCCGCAACAATGGCGCTGGTAGTTTCTCAGTGGTGATCAAGAAATATGATCCATCCAAACTGAATCCCAGGGCTTCCTCCTGGGTCAGTGGCGATGTATCCAGAGTCAGGGCTTCACTATTCAAGGCATCCAGTACACTCTCGCCTGGTTCTCGTTTAAACAGCATTGCCATCTTGTAGGTTTGCAGGGCAATCAATGAACCATCTGCTGATATATCCATGGCAGTTGCCTGATCCGACCACTGACCGCGTTCGGGATCGGCAAGAATGTCCGCATCGGTGTGCTCAGGAATTGCATGAACCTCACCGACAAACTCCAGTTCTGCAGTTTCGTTGTCAAAGGCCTGTTTCAGTGAAATTCGATACAGGCGGGCTGGATGATCACGCTTGCTCAACAGGTAAATATATCCCCCAACCGGATCAACCGCCATGGATTCACAATCACGTGGTCCGTCCGGATAGCTGAGTTGCAGGCTATGCTGAACGCTTGCTGTTTTAGCACTTTCACCGGGTTCCGGCAGGAAATGCAAAGCAATAGTCGGGCGCTTGCCGAAGTTATCACCGATTTCCCCAATCACAAGCCAGGACTGTTGTTGCCGCCCGAAACGTGAAATATCTTCCCAGTCATGGTTTTCTACACCGAGTAGCTCAACGCTTTTCAGTGTGTTGCCATGTTCTGAGATTAAATAAATTCGGGAACCGTGTTGGCCGTCATTATGCAACCACCAGTCGCCGGGAAAATTTGCGGATGCTGCAAGTCCACTGATTTCAGACAGCTCTTCAGCATAAATAACCCCGGTTTGCCGACTTTCCAGGTTTGTAGTGCAGGCGGTAATAAGAGTTGATAAAACAACAAGCAACAGCTTGAATTGACTATTTTTCATAATTGAATCTTGAGGAAGGATTAATAGCAGTTATTTTAACAAATGTCAGCCTTTCTTACTGCACAATCATTGTCCGATATTTTCGTCAGACAAAAAAAAGCCGCGAAGGTCGCGGCTTTTTTTGAATTGGCTCCCCAGGACAGATTCGAACTGCCGACCTAGTGATTAACAGACTTTAGTTGGTCTATTTCAGCATATTTCATATAATTCCAAAATGACTATAAAAGCTATATAAAACAGCATTATAGCGATACATAGCATTACACCCCATTCCAGCGTATACTCTACCTAGTGTTATCCATTTGTTATCCAATTGGGTGCTAATGATCTTTTATCACAAGTTCATTTTGTCCAATTTGGAGCAGGTGAGTTTTTTAAAAACTGGGTACTAATGAACTTTTATCATTAGTTCTGTTACCCATTTGTTATCCAAATGCCTGACCTAGTGACTTTATATGCAAACGAAACAAAAGACCAAATTAAAATTAACCGGTGCAGTTATCCGGGGCCTGAAACCCAAAGCGGATGGAAAAAGGGAAACTTATTGGGATTCAGCTTATAGCGGTTTATGTCTGAGAGTTGGCAACCGGGACAAAACATGGGCGTATTTTTATCGCTTTGATGGTAAACAGCGAAATCACAGAATTGGAAAATATGCACTTGGCAGGGCAGACCATACAGACCGGGCCGCTGCAATCGCGGCTGCCGATGTAATCCAGGAAAAGATTGAAAGGGGTATTGATCCGAAAGGTGATATTAAGCCCATAGAACCAAAGCCAACCACAAAGAATCCGAACGCATTTAAGCGCAGGGTAAAACAATTCCTGAAACTATATGAAAACAAGGTCAAGTTATCCACCCACAGACAGGCAACCAGGCTTTTAACCGGCCCTTATGTTGAATCGTTAGCCCATACCAGCGTTAGCAAGATTAAGCGGTCACAGCTTGTGGAATTGCTTGAGGGTATGGCTGATACACCTGTACAGGCTAATCGGTTGCAAGCATATTTGAGCAAGTTTTTTGACTGGTGTTGGGATCATGAATATTGCGAACCTTCGCCTATGGTTCGACTATCAAAACGATTCAAAGAAACAAGCCGAACGCGCAACCTAGACAAAGAGGCCATTAAACAATTATGGAAAGGCTGTAAGGAGTTGGGCTACCCGCTGGGGGACTGGTGTTTGTTTACCCTGGCAACCGGACAACGGCCTGGTGAATGTCGCAATCTAAATCGAAACGATGTTGTCAAAGATGTTTGGCTGGTTGAGGGTGGCGATCCAAAGAATAGCGAACGGCATCGCATCCCATTACCCAAAATAGCGCGTGACATTATCAAATCAGCACCAATTCAGGACGGCCCATATATATTCAGCACTACAGCCGGTGAGAAACCATTTACCCAAGGTGGCAAACCCTACAATCTGCTGTATGAAACGATTGGCCTGGATAAACCCTGGCGACCCCATGACCTACGGCGAACATTCCAAACGATAGCATCCGAGGAGTTAAATATTGATCAATCCCTATTGGGTGCAATCTGTAATCAAATGTCGGTTGCTAAGCCCGGGGTGGCGAATGTCTATAACCAGGCACAATGGATAAAGCAAAAGCGCAAAGCACTAAAACAATGGAATGAGTGGATATTGGAGGCAGTGAAATGACAAACAATAGATGGGGCTGCCCAAACTGGAAAGACCGCGAATCCTACCCTCATAATGGAGATGACCTTTCCGATGCTTTGTGGAGATGGGAGTTTATAAGGCGTGATCCTGATTACCGTCAAGCATGGGCAAGAGGAACGGAAGCGGAAACACCCTTGTTTAGAATACCTGCACTTGAAGACCAGCAGCATATCCAAAGATATTATTGTTTATATCAACTATATGACCCATCCAAAAAAGGCGGATTCCACGAGACGTTATTTATTCAAAAAGGGGGTTATACAACCAGGCACGCGTCATCTAAAGATACACTTGATAGAATTGACATGTTTAATAAAAAATTTACTGACCCAGCCATACAGGACGCGCACCTCCGGTCTACTATTGAGAGTCTTTGTGCTCTTTCAGATTTGTCATGGGATGGGAAAGTTTCACTAGCGGTATTTGATTTGAGCAAGCCACTTACTGAACAATTTGATCAAATAAAGGTTTTACTCAAAGAACAGCAAAAGTATTACAAGCAGAGAGAAATCGGCTTCAAGAAACAAAAGGGTAAATGGCCACGATATTTACGAGTGATTGATGCTAAAGACCAGGGTGCGAGTTATACGGAAATATTCAATCACTTTGCAGAAGAAACCGCAGGTGGCGATGAAGACAAGCTGGATCTAATTCACCACCGGAAAAGCCAGCCAGATGCTACAGCTATGCAACTGCATGAGCGAGCGATAGGAGTTATGGAAAAGGCGATCCGATTACTATAACGAGGAAATATCACATTATGAAATAATCTGCCCTGTAACGCGCTGGTCGCGTTTGTAAATTGCAGCAGGGCAGTGAAATGGCAGACAAATTCTTATCTAAATCCATAGTCAAAGAAATGACCGGTATTTCTACCGTCACACTTTGGCGTATGGAATCACGCGGCGAATTCCCCAAACGCCGTCAACTCTCACCCAATCGCGTTGCATATCTTGAAAGTGAAGTATTAGCCTGGATGGAATCCCGGCCTGAAAGCACTATCCAGTGTGTAGACGCATCATGAAATCACCATCCGTATCACAGCAAAAAGCTATTTGGCATCAATGCAGAATGTGTGTTGCAGCTGATAAGGGCAGTTTCTGGGTTAATGAAATTGAAGGCTGCCAAGGTTACTCATGCAGTTTGTATCACTTGCGCCCGGTACATGCCGAAGATAGCAAAATGGTTTATGCCTACCGAGTGCCACTTCATATCCAGGGTATGAATACGGATCTACTTAAGAAAGTAGCACCATCTTTATTACCACTCCTGGACGCTCAACTAGCCACAGAAATCCATGAAATTGAAAAGACATCCCAGAGTAAGGGATTCGACTCATGACCCCGGGCATTATCAAAAACGGTGGTCTGTTTGATGCCTGTGAGTTATTGGAAAGATAGTGGCAAAAAAACCGCAGCATGACGAAACCAGGGGCCGATCACATATCAGGGTTCTAAATGAATTACTGAGGTCTGCATCTTATCAAGATCTTTCGGTTGCGGCCAGGGCATTGTTGTTCGAGTTTATGACATTGCTCACAGCTAACAATAATGGTGAGTTATTCCTCAGTATTCGCGTTGCTTGTAAGCGATTGCACTGTAGCCCTGGGAAAGTGAGCAGTGCATTTAATGAACTATCTTCACACGGTTTTCTACTACAGCGGAAACAAGATCACTACCAATCAGGAAAGGCCCGAGAGTGGCAACTCACATTCAAATCATACCGGGGACACCCGCCGCTTGATGGCTGGAAAAAATGGGAACAAGGAAAGACAGTTTATAAAATCAACCGTACGCGAGCGTATGTTAAAAAATCCTCGATATCAAAAGGTGACACGCTACCGTGCCAAACCGTGACACGCTCAACCCGAAATTATAAGAGTGTGTCAAACCGGGCCACGGTGGAAGGTATTCCCGAACCAAATAACAATGACTTACAACATGGTGAAATATGAAAGCGTGTCAAAAGGTGACATCCATACTACTTACCAGGGGTATAGGGTTAAAGGATCACTTAGATATAGGAATAAAGCATGAAACACAGCACTGAAGACTTCAAACGCACCACGGAATTCTATGAACAGGCCAAACCGCACCGGCGCAAGCCAGTTGTTCCACCACGGGTGCAGGCATGTAAACCAGGCCGATACATCCGAACACCTGGAAACTGCAACCCGGTATTACTTGCTGATGATTCGATTAGCGAACATTTTGCGAACACTGGAAAAAAGGGCAATAAAAAAAATACCACCCAGGGAAACAACACCCACGGAACGGAATTATGAACTGATGCCAGTAATGAAATGGAACAAATCTATTTAGGCTGATGACTAGATTATTAAAACAACACAAAGTTGAAGGTGAGCAAATGACTAACCAGATAAATAGAGTAGCCCGGCGTATGGATCGTTGTATGGCTGTTAGCGTCAATTCTGGGCTGTTAGCGCAATCACTGGACTTCCGGGCTGATGTAAATAATCGCATATACAGGCGGGAATGTATGCCGACTATGACATTGAATATTTGTAGGAAATTACCGCGAATGATTGAAGGAAATTCAAGCGTGATGATCGGGACAGTATGTCACAGGGTAAGGGGCGGGGTAATCCTTTAGTAGCGAGGGGACAAAGCGCATGCCGCCCCCGTAATTTTTACGCATGCAGTTGCAGGACTTTTTTTAAGGAGAAATAAAAATGGCAAATCACAAGCAATCGAAGGCACGAAAAGCATTAAAGGGAACGCTGCGACCTGGTGAATCAGGAAATGCAGGCCATAGGCTGATTAAGCCACCCCAGGCACCAGGCACGCTATCAGAAGGGGCCAAAATTGAATGGAAGGGGTTAGCTAAGGTTTTAACGGATCTGGAAGTTTTAACCCTTGCAGACCTAAGAACTTTAGAACTTCTATGTGAAACCCTGGCAACAGCTACGGCCCTTGAGAATACGATCCGCGCTGAAGGATTTACGATCCAGGCAGCCAGCGGAACAGGTCAAAAAAGCCACCCTGCATTAAAGGCTTTGGAAACCACTCGAAACGCTGCCACCCGGATGCTGGCTGATTTTGGATTATCGCCACGCAGTCGAGCGCACGTTGATAAAGCCCCGATCAACCGGGATGAATTTGAAGATGAATATTCTTTTCTGGATGTGAAAGGCCCACGCATGATACCGAGGTAATGAAAATGGAAAAGATTGAATTTGAAAAACTGATACAGAAAAGCTTTGACCAGAACTTTTGTTGCATGGCAGAAGATGCCAGCCGGAGATTAGAAGATCAGCTGGATCGGATCGAAGCCAGACAAATCCGCTGGGAAAATTTCGTGAGTAAAGAACTGGCCCCATTTTTGCGCGAACTCAAAAGGAAATAAAAAAATGAACAAATCCACTAAACCCCTTAAATATGTAGCGTTCCCGGAAATCTGCGATGTCTGCGGTAAAAAGCTGATCAGGATGGCTGCTGAAGCGGATAGCGAAACAAATCAATTGCTGCACCACTGCCCACACAGATCAACCGTTGTTTTAATGACGCTGGATGAAATCGAAGGCACCAAGGCCATTACAAAATGGATTATTGAATCCCCATGCAGTGAAGAACGGGCCATTAACCTGGCAACTGAACTTGCAGAAAAAATGGGTGCTGAAATGGTGGTTAACCATACTGGCAGACTTCAATAATGTATTCACTGAATTTGATTTATATATCGTTAATAATTAACACTATAGAG
>JADFVZ010000102.1 GCA_015222805.1 Pseudomonadota bacterium | reverse complement strand
TCCTGCCCCGGGATTAACTCGGCAACAAGGCCATTAGGAGCGATGCTTCCAAGAGCAGTGGTAACCTCGAAGACCCGCACCGAACTGCCAGAACCAACTGTATCCGGATCTATAGTTGTGGCACGACCATCTTTGCCGACAAAATTAATTGCCCAGGGAGCTACTGTGCTGAATCCATCCAGGTTACTCAGGGCAACTGCTGGATCACCAAAATTTGTCGGGTCATCAACAGGGATATTCAGGGTTAAATCAGTCGTCCCTATAAATAACAAGTTGATCGGGAAGGGCAGTTGACCATTTGAAGGGTCAAACACTGCGGTTAAAATCCCGGTGGGGTCACCTCCACAATTCACTGTGCAACCATTCGTGCCTTCACTACCACTATCGGTACTGCTACCTCCGCAGGCGGTTAGAAGGAGTGCCATAAAGGCTAATACTAGGTAATTTCGCATCTTCATTATTTTTTCCCTGTTGGAAGATTACTGAGTTGAACAACACATAATAGTTATGTGTTGCACATGATTGCAAGCATGTTGTGTAATTATTGTTAATATATTGTTTATTATATTTTTATAACTTAGGTGAATCTCTTCATGACTATTTACTTTAAATAAAAATCATTCGCAAATCGTACAAGGCAAGATAATTAATGCTAACAAGAACTAATACTCTGTTATATGGTACTCCGCCTGCTGTTTTCCTCCTTGGTATATACCTCGTAGCAACGGGCTGGCCGGCAGCTCAGGCAGCCACACTCGCGGTGACCCTGTGGTGCGCAGTCTGGTGGATATTTGAACCGGTGCCAATCCCCTTCACCTCCCTGCTTCCACTTGCATTGTTCCCTTTGCTAGGAGTTCTCAACGCAAAACAGGTTGCCCAGGCATACGGCCACTGGCTGATACTGCTGTTGATGGGTGGATTTATGATTTCTGCGGCAATGGCAAAGAGCGGTGCCCATCGACGTATTGCCTTGCAAATGCTGCGCCTGTTTGGGGGAACCAGTGCAACCCGGTTAGTACTCGGGTTTATGGTGGCAGCTGCCATGCTCAGCATGTGGATATCCAATACAGCAACTACATTAATGTTGTTACCGGTTGCCCTGGCTGTACTTGAAAAGGCCGAACGCCGCCTGGCGATCCCGCTGCTGCTGGGAGTAGCATACGGTGCCAGTGTCGGTGGCCTGGGAACACCAATTGGTACACCACCCAACTTAATTTTTATGTCGGTCTACAATGAACAGATTGGTGCCGAGATCAGTTTTCTTGAATGGATGAGCTGGGGCTTGCCGGTAGTCATTATTTTTATTCCCCTGATTGCCTTATGGCTTACCCGTGGAATTAAATTAACCCAGCACATTGAATTACCCCATCCCGGCCGCTGGCGAACCGAAGAAAGGCGAGTGATGATTGTTTTTGCACTAACAGCGATGGCGTGGATTACCCGTACCGCGCCTTTTGGTGGCTGGCGCGCCTGGCTGGATATACCGGGTGCTAATGATGCCTCAGTGGCATTATTATCTGTCGCTTTACTGGCAATTATCCCCAACGGTCATACACACCACGGCAAAGCCGATCGCCTGCTGGACTGGAACACCGCGCAGAAAATTCCCTGGGGCGTACTCCTGCTGTTTTCCGGTGGCCTTACAATAGCGGCAGCATTTATCAACAGCGGCCTGGCCGATACCCTCGCAACCCACATGGCAGTACTCACCCGCTTGCCGCCTTACCTGCTGATTCTGGGTATCTGCCTGGCAGTAACCTTCCTTACCGAGGTCACCAGCAACACTGCCACCACCAGTCTGCTAATGCCGGTTTTGGCAGCAACTGCAATTGCCACCAATATCGACCCCAAATTATTGATGATCCCTGCAGCCCTCAGTGCTTCCTGCGCTTTTATGCTGCCGGTAGCAACAGCACCGAACGCCATCATTTTCGGTAGTGGTGAGGTAACAGTGAAACAGATGGCCCGTGAGGGTTTTGTGCTTAACCTGGTAGGCTCAGTAGTTATTAGTGTCACAAGTTATTTGTTGCTCTAGTGGGCCTCGGGTTTATTGCTCAAAAAATAAGGTAGTACAAATTTAACAGCGATGTAACGAGGAGCACAGTCCAGGTAATCAACGTGCCCCAGAAACGCCCAATCGAATAACCAGCCGACCCGCTTAAGCCATAGGCATGCAGTGAACGTGCAATGACCAGCAGCACCGCCAGTACAGCTGCAGCTTTGGCATCATTGGCGCTGCGCATCAGCAAGAACAGTAGGATGAGGGTAATTGGTACATATTCAGTAAAATTAGCGTGCGCCCTTACCGCAAGACGCATAGTCTCATTACCACCAGAACCAATACCAATTTTTTCTGTTCGGCGTAAATTAACCACTCGATAGGATAGGCCCATAAAAACCAGGCCCAGAAGAGACGCGGATATTCCTACTACAGCTGCATAATCCATATTCAATCCTCATTTTTAGAAAAAAAACTTGTGCCAGTGTAGAGGATTTTCAAAAACTTTACCTTATAAGTACCTTTGGATACAGCCTTAACTAGCCTTTGCCAAACCTCGTGGTGTCTGCAAGGCACGGTTTATCGCCTGCTCAAGATCGGCAATTATGTCATCTGCATGTTCAAGCCCGACCGCAAGCCGTACCATGGTAGCGCTGATACCCGCATCAGCGAGCTCTTCAGGTGTATAGGTAGAGTGCGTCATTGATGCAGGGTGTTGAATCAGGGTTTCAACATCACCCAGGCTAACTGCGAGTTTACACAGCGACACATGATTCATCAGCGCAACCGCCTGCTCAAACTCACCGTCCAGCTCAAAAGCCATTACCGCACCACCCGCCTGCATTTGACTGCCAATCAATCGATACCCTGGGTGGGATGGCAGTCCCGGATAGTTAACCTTGACGATATGCGGATGTTGTTCCAGCCATGCGGCCACCTTGACAGCATTGCTGACGTGTTTTTCAACCCGCAATGGTAAGGTTTTCAGGCCACGCATTAGTAACCAGGCATCATTTGGTGAAATTATCGCACCCAGGTCTTTGCGCATTGTTGCTTTGATTTCAGCAATCCTTTCCTCACTTCCACAGGCAATGCCGGCAATAACGTCACCATGGCCATTGAGGTACTTGGTCGCAGAATGTACCACCAGGTCGGCTCCCAATACTGCTGGATTCTGCAGTACCGGCGACATGAAGGTGTTATCAATTACAGTAATAATATTGCGGGCTTTACAAAAGTCGATCAGGCGGCTTAAGTCCAGCACCTGCAGTCCGGGATTGGATGGAGTTTCCAGATACATTACCCGGGTTTTCTCAGTAACAGCCTGCTCCAGATGATCTTCCACATCGCCTTCATTGATGTGTTCAACCAGTTTTACATTAATCCCCATCGCCGGCAGATGGTGCTTGAGTAATGAGTAAGTACAGCCATACAGCGCAGCGGTCGAAACCAGCTCATCACCATTTTTCAAAAATGTCAGTAAGGTCGCCGAAATTGCACCCATACCGGAGCCAAAGGCAGCTGCAGCTTCGGTTTGCTCCAGGGCTGCCATCCTCTCTTCCAGTTCATGCGTGGTTGGATTATCCAGGCGTCCATAAATATAGCCCGGCTGATCGCCGGTAAAACGGGCGGATCCCTGTTCTACACTGTCAAACACAAAGGTTGATGTCTGGTAGATGGGTGATGCCAGGCTGCCGTGCGGGTTTTTATTGTGATTAGGGCCGTGAATGGCCAGGGTTTCGATGTTGGTGCTGTGCCGGGCTTTATTTTGATTTTTCATAAATCACCTTGTCCTTAAGCCCGTTACATTCACAGCGGTTAACTGCTCCTCATAAGGGCAAATTAGTACTCGTTTTTATTTCTCGTAAAACCACACTGGTATGGATCCTGGCAATGCCCGGTATTGGGATTAACTGCCGGGAAATAAAATCATGCAAAGCCTCGGTATTTGCCACCAGGACCTTCAGCAAATAATCGTATTCACCGGTCAGGTGGTGGCATTCCAGAACTTCCGGCATGCCCACGATACATTCCAGTATCTGCTGCATTTGCTCCGGCTGATGCAACTCCAGGCTTAGCTCAATAAAACACAGGTTATCCAGCCCCAGGCTACTGCGGTCGAGTTGAGCGTGATAGCCGCGAATGATTCCACTGCTACGCAAACGCTTTACCCGGGCCAGGCAGGCCGGAGGCGAAAGATGAATCCGTTCGGCTAAAGCCGTATTGCTGATCCGCCCTTCCTGCTGCAGGATCTCCAGGATTGCAAGGTCACTTTGATCCAGCCGATCTTTCTTGTGTTTATTTTCCATATTTACCCGTATTCTTTCAATATATTTTGCATTAATCTTATTATATAAACATTTTCTTTCGCTTTCATGCATTTTAAATTATTTTTATTAATTTATTACACACTAGCTCTTACGTTAATTAAGCTATCCATCAGCCTGTTTTCAACCCATCACACAAATGCCTGCGACAAATAGACATCATTAAGGGTTTAAATTGATACTGGCTAAACCACTATTTTGTATATACTTATCCACACCTGGCGGGAAGTCATAATAATTCGATCCTGCCAGCAAACTTAAAGCACCACTAATCCCCCGGAGATAACCATGCTCAGACCCGTATTGAAGACTTCTGTTGCGGCAACAATTTTACTGCTGGCAGCTTGTGACACTAATGAGAAATCAACCGAAGTTGCGGTTGCCGAAAAGCCGATTGCACCTGCTGTTGAAGCAGTTGCCGCCAAACCTGCACCGGCAATCGGTAGCTGGGGTATGGATCTCGAAGGTCGTAATGCCAAGATTGCCCCGGGAGACGATTTTTTCCTCAGTTCCAATGGCAACTGGCTAGATGCACATGAAATTCCAGCAGACCGCAGCAGTTATGGAGTAGGCCTGCAGGTTCACGAGCGTGCGCAGGAACGGGTGAAAGCCATTATTGAAGAGCTCGGTAACAAAGGTGGTGAAAAGGGCAGCCCGGAGCAGAAAGTGGGCGATTACTACGCCAGCTGGATGGATACTGACACCGCCAACAAACTGGGGGTTGCTCCACTGCAGGCTGACCTCGCACGGATTGCCGCAATTAGTGATCTTGCCGGACTGACTACTGAGTTCGGGCGTGCCAATTATGTCGGTGGCAACCGAGTTATCAGCGCCGGACTCGGCATTGATCCCGGCGACCCTGATAAATACAACTTCAATATCGGCCTCGGCGGCATGGGCCTGCCAGATCGTGATTATTACCTTGAGGATACCGAGCGTTTCCAAGAAATCCGCACAGCCTATGTTGCCCATATGACAGAAATGCTGAACCTGGCGGGGATCGAGTCTGATGCAGAAAAAGCTGAAGCCATCATGGCCATGGAAACCGAAGTCGCTAAACTGCAATGGCCTCGTGCCGACCGTCGCGATCGGGACAAAACATACAATCCGACTACTGTTGCACAACTGAAAACTGACTACCCCGGTTTCGACTGGGATGCATTTTTGAATGCCGGTGGTATCGAGGGCCTTGAAGAGATCAATGTCAGCCATCCAGATACCATTCAGCCGCTGATCGATTTGCTTAGTAGCCAATCATTGGAGACCTGGAAAGCCTACCTGAGCTATCACCTGGTATCCAACAACGCATCCCTGCTGGCAGAGGAAGTTGATAATACCAACTTCAATTTCTGGGGCACAGTTATGTCAGGCCGCGAAGCACAACTGGATCGCTGGAAACGCGGCGTATCCCGGGTTGGCGCCAAACAGGGACTGGGTGAAGCCCTCGGTCAGATTTATGTCAAACGCCACTTCCCGGAAAGCTCCAAGGCACAGATGGACACATTAGTTGAATACCTGCGCAAGGCCTATGGAAACCGCATTGCCGAACTGGAGTGGATGGGTGATGAAACCAAAGTTGAAGCCCAGGCCAAACTTGCCAGCTTCCGCGCTAAAATCGGCTACCCTGATCAATGGCTGGATATTGACGGAATTAAAATCGACAAAGCAGACTTGTTTGGTAACGCACGCCGGATCACTGCATTCTTCGAAGACTATGATGTAGCACGCCTCAAACGCCCTACTGATAAAGAAGAATGGTTCATGATGCCGCAGACAGTTAATGCTTATTACAACCCAAGCTTTAACGAAATTGTTTTCCCGGCGGCTATCCTTGAAGCACCCTACTTTGATCCGAATGCTGATCCTGCCGTCAATTACGGTGCTATCGGCGCAATTATCGGTCATGAAATGGGCCATGGGTTTGATGACCAGGGTTCCAAATCTGATTCCAAAGGGGTCAAACGTAACTGGTGGACCGATGCTGACAGGGCCGCCTTTGAAGAACGCACCAAAGTACTGGCGGAGCAATTCAGTTCCTATGAGGCAGTCCCCGGTACTTTTGTCGATGGCAGTTTTACCATGGGTGAAAATATTGGCGACCTTGGCGGTGTCGGTGTAGCTTTATACGCCTACCAGTTGTCACTAGAAGGTAAGGATGCACCGATCATCGATGGCTTAACCGGTGAGCAGCGCTTCTTCCTCGCTTATGCCCAGGCATGGCGTTCCAAGACCCGTGAAGAAGCTATGTTACAGCGGCTTAAATCCGACCCACACTCACCACCGAAATACCGGGTTAATGGTATCGTGAGAAATGTTAATGCCTGGTATGACGCCTTTGATGTCAAAGAAGGCGATGCGCTATATATTGCCCCGGAACAGCGGGTAACCATCTGGTAGCTTTTATAAGCAGCTGAACTTAGAAGGGCCGGAATGTTCCGGCCCTTTTTTATGTCCGCAACACTTAATCCAGGCGGGCACTGGACTTGACCGAGTCAGTTGCAATGATCAGACTGATACAAACCGGTTATACACACTTTTAAGGATACACATGCGCGAACTTCTGATTATATTACTACTGATCATCTCCTCCCCTGACATGAATGCAGAACCGGCCAGCGGTAAACACCCGGTAGCCATTGCCATCCATGGTGGTGCCGGCACCATCATAAAAGATAATATGAGTGCTGAAAAAGAAGCCGCTATCCGGGCCAAACTTGAGCAGGCGCTTATGGCCGGCCATAAGGTTTTAATCAACGGAGGTGATGCCCTGGATGCAGTGACAATAGCAATTACAACCCTCGAAGACTCGCCGCTGTTCAATGCCGGTAAAGGCGCGGTATACACCTACGACGGCAGTAATGAGATGGATGCTTCAATCATGGATGGCGGCAACCTCAACGCCGGAGCCGTTGCCGGAGTCAGCCGGATTAAAAACCCGATACTTGCGGCCCGGGCCGTGATGGATCAATCTCCCCACGTACTGCTCAGCGGCAGCGGGGCAGAGGCTTTTTCTGCTTCTGTGGGGCTGAAACTGGTCGAACCAGCATATTTCCAAACGGAATTTCGCCGGCAACAATGGGAAAACTCACACAAGCCGGCGACAGCTGCCATCCAGTCGGCAACAGATAAGTGGTTTTCTACAGTCGGTGCAGTTGCCCTGGATCAGGGCGGCGACCTGGCCGCCGGTACATCTACCGGCGGCATGCTGAACAAGCGCTGGGGCCGGGTCGGTGACTCACCCATCATCGGCGCAGGCACTTATGCCGACAGCCGCACCTGCGCCATTTCTGCTACCGGCCACGGTGAGTTTTTTATTCGTGCCGCGGTTGCCCATGATATCTGCAGTCGAGCCCGTTACCTGAAAATCCCGCTAACTGAAGCTGCGGAAGCCGTTATTCACAAGGATCTGGTGGGCATGGGTGCAAGCGGTGGGGTAATCACACTCGATCCCAGTGGCAATATCGGTCTCGTATTTAACACCCCGGGAATGTACCGCGCCAGCATCGACACCCGGGGTAAAGCTACAATTAAAATATATCGCCCCTGAACAGTCGTTATAATCAACCAATGAGCACAGGGTCTGTGAAGCTAGTCAACAGCAAACCGCGAATTCTATTCGCCACCCATACCCGGCCGGATTATATGCCGCCCCCGGCTTACTCCGATAATATGCTGATCTGCAGCCCTTTTTATCCCAACAAGCAGGATAAGAACGGGGAAATTCGCAGTATCCGCCTGCCGGAGAAACAGCACTATGACCTGGCGACACTCATCAATAGCCTTCCACCGGCACAGCAGCCTGACCTGGTCATTATCCGCCTGGATTCAACATTCCGGCATATACCGGGAAATATCCGTGCCATTACCCAGCCGACCATCGGCTTGATTGGCGATACCCACCACATGCACAGGCCATTGCAAAGCATGCTCAGCTACCTGCTGCATGAACGCTTTGACCACCTGCTGATTGACCATACCCCGCAACACGCCCACTGGTTTGCTGAAGCAGGCCTGGGACCGATTTTCTGGCTGCCAGCAACCCTGCTGGCAGATCTTTGGATAGCACCCTGCGAAACTCCTGCCGAGCAGGTCATATTTATTGGCCAGACAGGTCAGGCCCATTCCGTCAGAAACTACATGCTCGAAAATTTACAGCGGGCAAAAATCCCCCTGCAGGTACACGCAGTACCGCAAGATGTCGGCTGCCGCCTCTCCAACCAGGCTGCAATCACATTCAACCACAGCCTCAATGGTGACTTTAACCTGCGTGTACTCGAAACCCTGGCGTCCGGTGGTTTCCTGTTAACCGAGCAGCTTAAACCCCAGGCGGGACTGGACGCTATGTTTAAAGACGGAGAACACCTGGTTTGCTACAGTGACAAAGATGATCTAATAGCTAAGTGCCATTACTACCTTGAACATACAGAGGAACGAAACCGGATAGCCCAGGCCGGACATACAAAGGTGAAGGAGCTGTTCTCAATTAAACAAAGACTGCTTAATTTTGAAGCCTTACTCGCGGGCAGGCCACAACAATCCTGGTATCC
Source organism: Pseudomonadota bacterium (assembly GCA_015222805.1). GTDB lineage: Bacteria > Pseudomonadota > Gammaproteobacteria > Xanthomonadales > SZUA-36 > SZUA-51. Next base: position 20,588 of record JADFVZ010000102.1, on the reverse strand, counting down.
GGAAGTGATCGATATGCGTGCCCGGGCATATGGCTGTCACAGCCGTGCTGACTTACTCCAGCGCATGGCTGTTTATGAGTGGGTACAGGAGCAGCATCGTACCCTCAACCTGCTCGAATGTCGCGTTAGCGCCCATGCAGACCCCCGAATCACCTGCGACCTGGCAGATTTACCCCGTTTAATCCTGTCGATAGAAAATAATCCTGATGCTTTAAAATTAGCCGAACAAGCAAGTATCCGTGCAGACCGTTTTGAGAAGAATGCTGATGCGGTAATGATTCAACTGCTGGCATCGGAAGATGTCGATACCACCGGCATATACCCAGATTCTGCTGCTGTAATAATCAGTGACTGGCTGGATCTGGATGAAGACCAGCAGCGAACAATAGACAGCCTCTGCGCCAGGGAAGGTTTAGTTGCGACTGATCATACCCGGGGTTTATTCCATAATGATTCGGACTGGAGTGATAGCTGGAATATGCCGCCTCACACTTGATAAAAGGAAGACCGGCCTGGCAAGACGGAAAATCTATACCCTTATCTCAATCATCTGGCTCTGTTGGTAGAGGTAAGGCAAAATATACTGGGCAAATTCCCGCAGCGCACTAATACCCCGCTCATCCAGTTGCTCAAAATCCGTCCGTGCCAACGTCCCGAAATCCATCCCGGACTGGCGTACTAATTCACCCAGCATGCGTAAATTCACTTGCTGTGACCAGGCCTGTTCATGGATTACATGCCAGGCAATAATATTGCGTAAAAACCGGGTCGGTCGCTGTAATTTACTGCTAATTAAGGGCATCCAGTAATCCCACATAGGCGCTCCCATGCACAGCTTGCTGGAGGGATACAGGCTCGCAGCCTGTTTATCGAGGAAGAAAAAATCAAAACCAATATCGTATATCTTGCCCTGTTTGTCAGTGACTGCCTCGACATCAAGGCGACAGCCATAGACCAGCCCGCCGGCGGTGATCCTGGATAACTCTGCCGGCAAGTCACCCTGGTTGCGAAAGATAATATCAGAATTCACAATGCCCGAGACCGGGCCATCGGTCGAGGCAACAGCAGCCAGCAGGTCATCGATATAAATTAGCGGCTTGCCAACTTCTTTACGGGCATCGCGGTCTACCTGGCGGAACTCCACCTGCGGAAAGACCGCAAGCAATTGTTCGCACTCTTCAGCACAGTTTAAGGAAACCGGCTCGAAACCTGCTTTCAGCCACGATTCCACGGCCAGTTGCTGGCGATCGACTTCACCGGGGGCCAGTTTGCGCGGGGCAATTGAAGTAAATATTTTCATAAATCGTAGGGTGGGCATTTATGCCCACGCGTTAATAGTTTGAATCAGTATAAACGTTTCGCGTGAGCATAAATGCCCACCCTACGGAAATGTTCTAGTAGCGGTAGTGATCCGGCTTGTAGGGACCATCCACTGTCACACCAATATATTCTGCCTGCTTTTCTGTCAATTTGGTCAGATGGGCATTGATTCGCTTGAGGTGCAAAATCGCAACTTTCTCATCCAGGTGTTTGGGCAGGGTATAAACATCTTTGCCGTAATCATCACCCTTCAGCCAAAGTTCCATCTGTGCCAGAACCTGGTTAGTGAAAGAGTTTGACATCACAAAACTCGGGTGGCCGGTAGCGCAACCCAGGTTCACCAGGCGACCACGGGCCAGCAGGATAATACGATTTCCATTCGGGAAAATCACATGATCCACCTGATCCTTGATATTTACCCACTCATATTTTTCCAGGCCGGCCACATCAATTTCATTATCAAAATGACCGATATTGCAGACGATGGCTTCATTACGCATCCGCAGCATGTGCTGTTCGGTCAGCACATTGTAGTTACCGGTCGCAGTGACCACGATATCAACCTGGTCAATTATCTCCTCAACAGTAACCACGCGGAAACCTTCCATTGCTGCCTGTAGGGCACAGATCGGATCAATTTCGGTAACCACAACGGTAGCACCTAAACCGCGCAGTGACTGCGCACAACCTTTACCTACATCACCATAACCACAAACCAGGGCGACCTTGCCGGCGATCATCACATCGGTGGCACGCTTAATACCATCTACCAGCGACTCACGACAGCCATAAAGGTTGTCAAACTTGGATTTGGTGACCGAATCATTCACATTAATCGCAGGGAAAGGCAGCTTTCCTTCATCACGCAGGCGGTAAAGACGATTTACACCCGTGGTGGTTTCTTCAGTTACACCCTGGATATTTTTCAGGATGTTGCTGTACCAACCCGAAGTATTTTCCAGCTTGGCGCGAATAGACTTGAACAGGGCAACTTCTTCCTCACTGCCCGGATTATCCAGTACAGATATATCTTCTTCTGCCTGTGAACCCAGCATGACCAACATGGTGGCATCGCCGCCGTCATCCAGGATCAGGTTGGGAGTACCACCGTCATGCCAGTCCATCAACCTGTGGGTGAAGTCCCAGTATTCATCCAGGGTTTCGCCCTTATGCGCAAATACTGGAACACCCTGATCAGCTACCGCAGCTGCGGCGTGGTCCTGGGTTGAATAAATATTGCAGGATACCCAGCGGACTTCAGCACCCAGCGCAACCAGGGTTTCAATCAACACAGCGGTCTGGATAGTCATATGCAGTGAGCCGGCAATCCGCGCACCTTTCAGTGGCTGGGCTTCGCCATACTCTGCCTGCAGTGCCATCAGGCCAGGCATTTCAGTTTCGGCAATGCCGATTTCCTTGTGACCCCATTCTGCGAGGCTCAGGTCTTTAACCAGGTAATCGGTGAAATCCTGGCTGTTTAATTGCGTATTCATATTTCTGTATTCCTGATAAATGTTTGTATGCTTATAAAACTGCAAATAAAATCAACTCGCTTCAGTTAGAATCCGGCCGCTGCGCGCAGTTGCTCAGCACGGTCGGTCCGTTCCCAGCTGAATGCTCCGGTTGCGGCATTATACTCGCGACCGAAGTGGCCGTAAGCTGCTGTCTGCTGATAGATCGGTTTAATCAGGTCGAGCATTTCAATGATGCCGTATGGCGTGAGGTCAAATTGTTCATGCACCAGCTTATTGATAACCGCAATAGATACTTTCTCGGTACCAAAGGTTTCAACCGAGATAGATGTCGGCTCAGCCACACCAATGGCATAGGAGATCTGGATTTCACAACGATCGGCAAGGCCTGCTGCAACAATGTTTTTAGCCACATAACGGCCGGCATAAGTAGCTGAACGATCGACTTTTGAAGGATCCTTACCGGAGAAAGCACCGCCGCCATGACGTGCCATACCGCCATATGTATCTACAATAATTTTACGCCCGGTCAGGCCGGCATCACCTACCGGTCCACCGATGACAAATCGGCCGGTTGGATTAATGTGGTATTTGGTATCACTGCTAATCCATTCTGCCGGCAGTATCGGGTCAATAATATGGGTACGCACCAGTTCTTCCAGGTCACTCAATGATATGTCTTCTGAATGTTGGGTCGACAGCACTACAGCATCTATGCCCACTGGCTTACCATTTTCATAACGGAAAGTAAGTTGGCTCTTGGCGTCCGGACGCAGGTAACTTTTACCATCATCCAGGTTGCGCCGCACCCATGCCTGGCGCTTAACCAGCTCATGCGAATAGTGGATCGGTGCAGGCATCAGCACATCTGTTTCATTGCTGGCGTAGCCAAACATTAACCCCTGATCACCGGCACCCTGGGATTTTTTATCTTCACGGTCAACGCCCTGGTTAATATCACCCGATTGCTTGCCGATAATATTGATAATCCCGCAGGTACGTCCGTCATAACCCATCTCAGATGATGTATATCCAATATCACAGATCACATCACGGATCAGGACTTCAAGATCAATCCATGCATCGGTCGTAATTTCACCACCGACAATCGCTACCCCGGTTTTTACAAAAGTTTCGCAGGCAACCCGCGCACTGGTATCTTCCAGCAAGATGGCGTCTAAAATAGCATCAGAAATCTGATCTGCCATCTTGTCTGGATGGCCTTCTGATACTGACTCTGAAGTGAACTGGGTGCTTGTCATAATCGTATGTATCTCTTAATTCGGATAAGGCGATATATTCTACATTCCAGCGCCTAAAATAACCACTTATTTCTGGATCTACTAAAGTAATAGTCACTTTGAGGCTGGAATTGCTGGATCAACCCTATGCAAACAGGATAAAATCCCCTGATAAGCGCTGACACCACATGCCAGCAACAATAACTGAATGGAGCTCCCATGACCCGTACGCTGTCACAGGCTTTTCTGGATAACTTCCTTGGCCACGCCGCCTCTTGGTACAAACTGACCATTGTCGGTTTCCTGATCCTCAACCCAATTTTATTTATTGCTATGGGACCCGTCTTCACCGGCTGGGTACTGGTTGGTGAATTTATCTTCACCCTGGCAATGGCACTGAAGTGCTATCCCCTACAACCGGGCGGCCTGTTGGCTATCGAAGCGGTGGTTATTGGCCTGACATCAGCGGAATCGGTCTATCACGAAGCAGCCAAGAACTTTGAAGTTATCATGCTGCTGATCTTCATGATTGCGGGTATTTTCTTCCTCAAAGACATGTTGATGTACGTATTTACCAAAATATTACTGGGCATCCGTTCGAAGGTTTTGCTGTCGCTGACCTTTTCCTTTTCCGCCGCAATCTTGTCTGCATTCCTGGATGCACTGACCGTAACTGCAGTCATCATTACTGTGGCTTCCGGTTTTTATGGTGTTTACCACAAGGCGGCCTCCGGCATCCCCCACGATGCCGAGCATGATTTCGATGATGAAAAGGTCAAAGTTGACCATCGTGAAGACCTGAAAGCGTTTCGCCGTTTCCTGCGCAACCTGATGATGCATGCCGCCGTCGGCACTGCCCTTGGCGGGGTCACTACCATGGTAGGTGAACCACAAAACCTGTTGATTGCCGAGCAGGCCGGTTGGGATTTCATTACCTTTTTCCTGAAGATGGCGCCGGTATCGATGCCGGTTCTGTTAGCAGGCCTGATGACCTGTGTAGTAGTGGAAAAAATGAAGTGGTTCGGATATGGCGGCGAGTTGCCTGAATATGTGCGCAACATCCTGCTTGCCTATGAAGCCGAGCGCGAAGAAGAACGCGGTGTTGCAGATAAAGCCATCATTATCTCCCAGACAATGGTCGCCATATTCCTGGTCATCGCCCTGGCATTCCACTGGGCACCAGTTGGCTTGATTGGCCTTGCAGTAATCGTACTGGCCACGTCTTTCACCGGGGTCATTGAGGAACACCGCCTCGGACATGCCTTCACCGAAGCGCTGCCCTTTACCGCCTTGCTGGTAGTTTTTTTCGCGATTGTGGGAGTGATTCACGATCAGCACCTGTTCAGTCCGATTATTAATGCTGTGCTGTCACTGGACAAAGAACTCCAGGTTCCGGTTTTCTACCTTGCAAACGGCATATTGTCTGCCATTTCAGATAATGTCTTTGTCGCCACTATATACATTAACGAAGTAGTTGATGCATTGCATGCGGGCACGATTGACCGGGAGCATTTTGATATGCTGACTATTGCCATTAATACCGGCACCAATATTCCCAGTGTCGCCACCCCTAATGGCCAGGCTGCTTTCCTGTTCCTGCTGACATCAGCGCTGGCACCACTGATACGCCTGTCGTATATGCGCATGGTGATCCTGGCGTTTCCCTACACCGTAGTAATGACAATTACTGGCCTGTTGGCAACGATCTTCATACTCTGAAGTTAATTTGCAATGCCTGAACAAATTCGCAATAGACGTTGGCAACTGATCCGCGACAGCCTGGTTTTCCAGGGTAAGTTGATCATTGACGGGGTGCGGGATTTACTCCTTGTCCCCGCTGCGCTGATTGCCACAATATTGGGGTTAATCATCCATCCGCGGGAACCGGATTACTATTTCAAACAGGTAATCAGCTGGGGCCGTGACAGCGAGAGCTGGATTAATTTATTTGGCAAAAATAACGAATCAATAAAAACCAGCCAACTGGATGACCTGGTGCTGATTGCTGAAGAAAAAATTCGGGCGGAATACGATAAAGGCGGGATCACAGCCAGCGTTAAAGACGCCATAGACCGGGGCATGGATAAAACCCATGCCTCGCAAGGCCCGGAACAACCCGGGGACAAGAAAACTTAGCTCTTAATACCCGCCGGCAATATAATTACTAAGCTGATCCAGTTCCATTTCCTTTTCATGCAACAGGAAGCTGACCAGGTCGCCCATGGAAATGATGCCACAAAGTTCGTCATCTTCAAGTACTGGCAAATGACGATAGCGGTGCTTGGTCATCAATGCCATGCAGTGATCAACTTCATCAGTCAAATTCGCACAGAGGACGGGGCTGGACATCACCTCACTCAGCTCTGTTTGCCTGGAAGAGCGGAATTTGAGGGCAATTTTACGTAGATAATCACGTTCTGAAAAGAGACCTACCAGCTCATCATTTTCGACAACCAGCAAAGCACCAACATTGCGCTGGGCCATGGTTCGAATGGCATCAAAGACTGACATAGACGGGGAAGCAGTAATAACATTCCTGCCTTTATCTAATAGAATCCGCCGCAAAGTGGACATGGCTTACTCCCTTGGGATCAAATGGGGTGTGCCTTAAATTTAGGCTTATTTTCGTTAAAGTGCAAGTGAAATAAGCGCTTATAATTATTCATTTGAAAATTATCCTGCAAGTTCGGGGTTTTTAACACCGCTGGAAAACAGTTTCATCGATCGGTTGATGCGCATCAGTCATCACTCTGAAGCAGGGTGGGCAACCAAAACATGACGTCAGATGTCCACAAAATCGAACAAGACAAAACATAAGCTGTAAACTCGAATCTAACTGCTCATGAACTTTTATTAAACAGGAAATACTTTCCTGCAACATCCATCAGGAGGCAGTAAATAGCTTAGCTTAGTCACCCCGATCTATAACTTCGTACTCACCTTCAAGAATTTCTCCCGGGTTATTAGCAGGCCTGGCATTCGCGCTTGAACCCGGGGTACTGCTGCCGGGATCGGGAAACGGTGTCGGATTTTCTGCTGCTGCACGCACCATACTATCCATCTCCCGTCGAATTTTACGGAATCTCCAGCTGAAAACCATACCGCCAATCAGGACTATAACCAGCAGCGCCAGGAAAACAGGAAAAGCAATAATAAAGAAAAACGCTAATAACACCACTGCAACTACTGCTGTCAATATCCTGCTTAACAGGCCTGCGGGAGATCCTGACCCGGGGGAGTTTAGATAAATGGGCATTTATTAATCCTCTGACTTTTATTGTCTGTAGGAGTTATATTGGGGGACTAGATCTTAATTTCAATCAGGACAGGAATAACCTGGCAGGCATCAACAGGCATCAAGCTAATACAACAGATTCAGGACAGTCAGCATCACCACCAGGAAAAGCACACTCATAATACTGCCAACACGGACATAATCTGTAACCTTATAACCACCCGGCCCCATAATCAGGGCATTCACCTGATGGGTTGGGATAATGAAGGCATTCGATGTTGATAGACCAATAATCAGCGCATAAAGCGCCGGATTACCATTAGTTGCCAGGGCAATACTGATAGCAATGGGAACCAGGATAGTTGTTGCACCAACATTTGACATTACCAGGCTAAATAACGTCGCCATCACCGCCAGCATGACCTGTAGCACCAGGTCAGAGGGATGACCCAAAATGGCTAGAGACTGCTGGGCAATCCAGGCGGCTGTACCCGTATTCAACATGGCTTGACCCAAGGGGATCAAACTGGCAAGCAGGAACACTGTTTTCCAGCTAATTGCTGAGTAGGCTTCATCCATGGTCAACACCCGACTGATCACCATGCCAATAGCCCCGACCAGCAATGAAATTGATAGCTGGAAGTCGGTAAATAAAATCATAAAAAGGGAAATACTGAAGAATATCAGTGCCGGGGCTACCTTGTGTGGACGCATCTCTTCTTTGGGCAAGTCAGTTGCAACAATAAAATCTTTTTCACTTGCCAGAACGGCCAGGTCTTTCCAGGTACTGTGACTCACCAGGCTGTCACCAAGCTCTAGCTTAACTAGGCGTACATCTTCGGTAATCACTTCTGCCTGGCGATTTATGGCCAGTACCGATATCCCGTAGCGTTTACGCATTTGCACCTCAGCTACGGTCTTGCCAATAAAGTTTGAGCCCGGCGGGATGACGACTTCAGAAATTCCCGCGCGTGCTGAATTAAACAGGCCGGCGAAATTCTTCAGGCGAGGCTGTACCCGGCAATGGTTGGCCAGTGCAAATTCACCCACCAGTTCACGTGTACCCATTACCCCAAGTATTGAACCCAGCCAAATCATCTCATCTGCCGGTGGTGCCAGGCGGGGCTCATCAGTATTGCGGATGGCCAGCAGCAAGGGGGCGCCTTCCAGGTTTTCTGCGTCACCAATCTGCATACCTACCAGCGGACTGTCCACGGTCACCAGAAGTTCATATATTTCACCTTTAATTCCATAAATTTCAGAAAAATAACTTTTTGTTTTAGCCCGTTTAGAGCTAGCTTTGATTTCTGTTTTTGGCATCATATGCCGTCCAATAAACAAAAAAAACAAAACTCCTGTAGCCAGGAGAGCTAAACCGACCGGGGTAACATCAAATAAGTCAAAACCCTCCAGGCTCTGTGCCCCGGGGGGTAAGGTTTGATTAGCGTCTTTGATCAGGTCATTCAGTAAAATTAGCGGCGAAGAGCCGACCATGGTCAGGGTGCCGCCGAGTATGGCGCAGAACCCCATCGGCATCAGTAACCGATTCTGCGGAATTTTGGTCCTTGCTGATATCCTGCTTACTACCGGCATAAATAGCGCTGTTGCACCTACATTCTGCATAAAGCCGGAAATCACCCCCACAGTGCCGGAAATAAGTGACATAACTCGGCTTTCAGTGGTACCACCAATTTTGAGGATTTTGGCCGCCACCACATTCATCACCCCAGTACGATCAAGGCCTTCACCAAGGATCATTACCGCCATGATAGATATAACAGCATTGGAGGCAAAACCATTAAACAACTGGTCGGGGGGAACCAGGTTCAGCAGTCCGAGCAGCACCAGGATAATTACTGCAGCAACATCAACCCGCAGCTTGAGCCGCTCGAAGATGAACATAACCACAGTCAACACCAGGATGGCGAGAACCATCATCATGTCGCTGGTTAGTGTCAGACCTGTTCCCATTCCCTCGTTTATAACCTCTTATTTATCGATGTGCAAAATTCATGACATGGATGATACGCTATCGACAGGTTGCAGGCATGGCCGGCATTATTGCCGTTGATACAATAGATCCCAGACACCATGCCCCAGGCGTAATCCACGACGTTCAAAATGCGTTTCCGGGCGCCAGTCCGGACAATCAATATAACCGTCATTCACCGACCGGTTGCTGAATGCGGGGTGGGCCTCACAAACCTCCAGCATATGCTCAGCATAAGGCTGCCAGTCCGTTGCCATGTGTAAAAGGCCACCGGGACGCAGCTTTTTAGCTAATAAGTCCAGGAAAACAACTTGCACAATACGCCGTTTGTGATGGCGTTTCTTCGGCCAGGGATCGGCAAAATACAGGCGCAGTTCTGACAAGCTGCCATCTGCCAGCATTTTCTCCAGCACATCAATACCATCCACTGAAATAATGCGGACATTACTTAATCCCGCCTTTTCAATTTTTTGCAGTGCAGCACCCACACCCGGGGGGTGTACTTCGATACCCACAAAGTTTTTTTCCGGCTCCGCTGTCGCCATATATACCAACGCATCACCATTGCCAAAACCAAGCTCAACCACCAGCTCAGCATCACGGCCAAAGGCTGCATTCCAGTCAAACAGGCCATCCTGACAGTCAATGCCATAGGCCGGCCATAATGTTTCCAATGCCCGTGCCTGCGCAGGGGTAAGGCGCCCCTGCCTGAGTACAAAACTGCGGATCGGGCGCTTTCCCGGCCTGCGGTTGTCGAAAGGTGTCGCCTCAGTCATCGCTGGCCAGCTCCCGCTGAAGCTAACAACATATCAAAAATCGCCATCCGCGCTGATACGCCCATGGCTACCTGGCTACGGATCAGTGATTGTGATCCGTCAGCAACAGCGTTACTCATTTCTACACCGCGGTTTACCGGCCCGGGATGGAGCACAACACAGTCCGGATGCGCTAGCATTAAACGGGCTTTATCCAGCCCCCAGCGCCGGTGATAATCATCCGTATCAGGTAATTCCAGCCCGCCCATTCTTTCGTGTTGAATACGCAACATCATTACCGCGTTGGCATCAGCAAGGGCGATATCAAAATCTTCAGTCATTAAACTAACATTTTGCGGACACTCATCCGGCAGTAGCTGCTTCGGCCCAACCAGCCTGATATCATCAACACCCAGTCGCGACAACAGCTGGATGTTTGATCTGGCGACACGCGAATGTCGAATATCACCGGCAATGACCAGTTTTAATCCGACAAGGCTGCCACGGGCAGTAATCAAAGTTGCCGCATCAAGCAAAGCCTGGCTAGGATGGTGGCCGCAGCCATCACCGGCATTAATAAGGGCAATCTCGATATCTTTTTCCACCACCAGGTCATTCAGTACAGCGGTTTGCGGATGCCGGACTACCACCGCGTCTACACCGATGGAAACCAGGGTCTCCAGGGTGTCACGAAGGCTTTCACCCTTTTCGACTGATGACCCGCCTGCCGAAATATTAATCACCTCAGCACCCAAACGGTGAGCGGCAACCTCAAATGAAACCCGGGTACGGGTGCTGGCCTCATAAAAAAGGTTGGTAATTACCCTGCCGTCAAGTATTTGACGGTGTCCGGGATCAGCCGGCTGGTGGGAATACTCCAGCACCTGTTTTAGCAGGGCTTCAATCCCGCTATCGGAGAGTTGATTAAAATCCAGAAAATGCTGCATGCGGGTATTTTAACCTGAGAGCCGGCAGGCTGTGTGTTTTAAGACTGTTGGGAGCGGGCTTCCAGCCATGCCTGGGTGATATTACGAGCCGCTGCCGCATCCAGCAATGCACCGTCTTTTCGGCGAACACCTCCCTGGGAGCGCAGTTCGGCAAATTGCCGGCTGGCATCCATCGAAGTGAAGCGTTCATCCTGGAACTCAACCGGCAGGCCGAAACGCCCGTGTAACCGACCTGCGAATTTACGCGCTGCCAGGGAAACCGGGGTTTCCTGTCCGTCGAGATCCAGTGGCAAGCCGACAATTAATGTTTCGGGCTGCCATTCATCCAGGATTTTTTCGATAGCCGTCCAGAGACTGCTTTTCTGATTCTGTAATACAGTCAGGGAGCTGGCTGTGGCAGATACGGCTTGCCCGGTCGCGACCCCGATACGTTTGCTGCCAAAGTCAAAGCCAAGCACCATGCCGGCATGCTTACCCCGGCGAAGTGCGGGCTCGTTATTCTCAGTAGCCATCTTCAGGCACGACCAACCCCACGGTGAAGCTGATCTATGTCGATTCCAAGTTTACCAACTGCCTTTTCCCAACGACTGGGGGTTGGCTGGTTAAAAATAATATCCGTATCCATATCTACTGTAAGCCAGGCATTTTCACGCAATTCATACTCAAGCTGTCCTGCTGTCCAACCGGCATAACCAAGTGCAACCAGGTATTTCTCCGGGCCATCACCGGCTGCGATTGCAGCAAGGACATCCCGGGAAGTGGTCACCATTATCGATTCTCCGAGCGACATGGATGACTCCCACTCCTTCTCGGGGCTGTGCAGGACAAACCCCCGCTCGGGGTGTACCGGACCGCCATCGAATACAGCCTGTTCAGCTATCTCGGCAATATCACAATCAATATTCAGTGATTTAAAGACCTCCAACAGGACCATGTCCGTCGGTCGGTTGACGGTAATTCCAACGGCGCCTTCTTTATCATGCTTGCATAACAGGGTTACACCGTGAACAAAATTCGGATCGAGCATGCTCGGCATAGCAACCAGCATTTGGCGCTGCTGTTCCGGCAAACGCCTTTTGGTATGCTGGTTGTCTGTTGGTTTAGTATTCATATTCACTAATATGCGGGTTAGCAGAAATTTTTCAAGCTGGTTGACCACTATGTCAGTTTAATCCACCCCGTGGGGAAAAGCGCCAGGTACGGGTAATATGAAGAACATCAACATCCTGGGAAATATTGGCAGGCAAAGGTGTATAGGGTGCAGCAATCCGTACAATCTCCATTGCCGCCTCATCAAGTTCGGGTATTCCGGATGAACGTTTCAGTGTAATACTTTCTACACTGCCGTCCTGATAAATACCAACAATCAGCAACAGATCACCTTTTAGCTTTAGCTTCCTTACAGCCTCCGGATAATGCAGGTTCCCAACCCTCTCCACCTTTGCAACCCAGGCCTGCATATAACTGGCATATTCATATTTCCGGGTGTTGGCAGAAACAAACTTGTGCCGCAAATTCTTTGAATGCCACTCAGTATTCCTGTTCTGTTCCGGCAGCAGTCGGGCCATTTTCTGTGCCTGTGCCATTAATTCATCTGCTGAGGGCAGTTCCAGGGGTTCCTCTTCAGTTTGTTCCTGCTGTGACTCGGCCTGTCGCTCTGAAGCATCAGAAACAATTACATCCTGCTGGGAAATAGTGGGGTTCGGCGCACCAGCCTCGGCACTAATTTCTGCTTGCGCTGCCTCCATGCTGGGAAGCGGGGGCTTTACTTTTTGTGCCGGACGCAAGTTCTCCTCATTGGTACCGCCTCCTCGCTGGTCTGCCTGGGCGAGGTAATCAGCCTCTTCCGGCTTTTCCTCTGATTGCCAGTTCACCAGGACTACATCAAGATGTTGTGCTGGATCCAGTAGCTTTTCACTGACCATTTTAAAACCGATGACGAGAATTATCAGCGCATGCAGCACCAGCGCAGATAACAGTGCCACCATCATTGGATCATGATGCCAGCGTATTTGTGGCTCAAAAATATCCGTCATTATTAAACCTTGTGCTTACTCACGGTTTAGCCAGCCGGCTTCAATTTCACCGAACAACTGACCGGCAATATCCAGGCCAAACTGAGAGTCCAGCTCACGAATACAGGTCGGACTGGTTACATTAACTTCAGTAAGGTAATCACCGATTACGTCAATACCCGCAAATAATATCCCGCGTTTCTTAAGTTCAGGCCCTACTTCTGCGGCAATCCAGCGGTCCCGGTCACTCAGCGGCACACCAACGCCGCGTCCGCCGGCAGCGAGGTTGCCACGAAAGTCATCAGTCCCCGGTATTCTCGCAAGGGCATAGTCAACTGCCTTACCATTGACCATTAGTATGCGCTTGTCACCGGCAGATATTTCTTTAATATACCGCTGGACCTGCAATAACTCACCGTGGTCACCAGACATAGTTTCAAGGATCACATTGAGGTTGGGATCATCCGGATTCAGCTGGAAAATTGAACGTCCTCCCATGCCGTCAAGCGGCTTGACCACTGATTTGCCATGCTGATCAACAAATGCCCGAATGTCTTTAACATCCCGGGTTACCAGCATGGGTACACAACATTGGGGGAACCATGTTGTAAACAACTTTTCATTGGCATCCCGCAGGCTTTGCGGTTTATTAACTACCAATACACCCGTTTTTTCGGCAAGATCCAGGATATGGGTGGTATAAACATAATCCATATCGAAGGGAGGATCTTTACGCATCAAAATAACATCTAAGCTGGATAGCGGGGATTTTATTGCATCCCCAAGCTCAAACCAGGCAGATGGATTATCTTCTACCTTCAGCTTCCGCATTCGCGCAAACGCTTCACCATCACGAATAAATAAATCCGGAATTTCCATATAGTAAAGTTTATGATCGCGCGACTGCGCACTGAGCAACATCGCAAAGCTGGAGTCTTTGACGACATTAATTCGCTCGATCGGATCCATAATGATGCCAACATTTAATACCATACCTGAACTACTCCTTAACCCATACTAATCAGCAGATAACCAAATTATCTCATGATATCCCGCACATTTAACCAATTAATTCAGTTCAATACTAATCCAGGTGTTGGCAACAGGCACCTTTAACCTATAGACTAGGGGACGCATATGCATCTGACCCTGATATAAATAAGGTATGGAGCCTCTGACAGCCTCTAAATCTAAGCATTCATTCCGGGCAGTTACATTATTAGACGCGGCGAAAAAGACCGTGAATTATCATTCCATGGAGAAGGAAATCCATTGAATTTTGATCAGTACAAATCAAACAGATTATTCTCTCGGGATCGTATATGAGCGATGTCCTGAAAGTCCTTGTCATTGATGACAGCAATACCATTCGGCGCTCTGCTGAGAACATGCTGCGCAGGGAAGGGTATGAGGTTGAAACCTCAGAAGATGGTTTCGATGCGCTCTCAAAAATAGCTCGAACCCGACCAGACGTAGTTTTTGTCGATATTATGATGCCGCGACTTGATGGATATCAAACTTGTGCCATCATTAAAAACAACGAAGAATTCAAACATATCCCAGTTATTATGCTCACAAGTAAAGACGGATTGTTTGACAAAGCCAGGGGTCGTGTTGTAGGTTCTGACCTTTATTTAATTAAACCGTTTACAAGAGAAGAGCTGCTCAATGCAGTTAGCCAGCATTCTGGCAAAAAATAATTTCTAACAAAGACCTGGGGAGGTCAGTAGGGAATATGCAAGTAGGGAGTGAACAAAATAATGCTTTCCGCAAGCTGCGGGAGTATCATCAGCGCAGTCTGGAGTTTGAAAAAACCGGACCTGCCGAACAAAAACAGACCACAAACTGGTCAGGTGTAATCTTCCGTGCGGGAGGCCATCGATTAATATGCGGCATCGATGAAATTAATGAAATCCTCGATATTCCGACCCTTACCCCCGTTCCACTTTCCAAGCCCTGGTTGCTCGGGCTTGCCAATGTCCGTGGACACCTGGTCAGCGTCTGCGACCACATGTGGTTTTTAACGGGTATACGCTCACCCATCACTACCCATAGCCGCCTGCTGTTAACAGACATTCCCGGACATCCGGTGGCATTGCTGGTAGATGAAATCTTCGGCCAGCGACATCTGAATACCAAAGATTCACGTCAGAGCAAGACCTACAAAAACACCTCTCTCTCCAATTGTGTCACCCAGGAATACCAGGCTGGTGATGAAACCTGGGGCGAGTTGGATTTGCACAGTTTACTTGCTGATACCCAGTTTATGACAGGCTCAATCAAATGATTACTTTTTCTATAACCCAGCCGCAATCAAACGGCGTCTTCACCGACTTGTACACGGAGTCAAAATAATGGCTAAGTTTAATACCAATTCATCCGGCGACCGCAATACCACACTGTTGGTGATCGGTGCTGCTCTGATTATCGTGATTCTGTTCGTTGTCTGGAACTTCTGGCAACTCAATAGAAACACACAGCACCAGACACAATACATCGCGCTGACTACTGATGCCCAGGTGCTCTCGCAGCAGGTAGCGAAATCAGCTGCCGAGGCTGCGACCGGAAACCTGGATGCTTTTGATGAGCTCAGTGCGGCCCGCGAGCAAATTGATTCAGATTTGAATGTTTTACAGACCGGCAACGATACCGGCCTGCCGTCGTCTCCGCAGGCTGCTGCTGACCAACTGGATGAACTTGAGTTGACATGGCAGCGAATCAATAACAGCAGCGGTATTATCCTTGACCGTACCGATCTGGTGCTCGACCTTTCTGATGCTGCCAATAACTTCGCAGCATCCATCCCGAAACTGCAATCCAATATTGACCAGGTGACCCGATTATTAACCCAGACCCGGGCGCCTTCAACCCAGGTATTTGTTGCCGGTCGCCAGTTAGTACTCTCAGATCGTATGTTGCGTCGTGTAAGCGACATCCTGAAAGGCGGGGAAGGTGCGGTTTCAGCAGCAGATAACTTCAGTCGTGATGCGGCATTCTTCGAACACGTGCTCGATGGATTAATGACAGGTGACCAAACACTTGGAATTACCGCTGTCAGGAATCCCCAGGCACTTGAACTGCTAGGCGAAATCTCCCAACTATTTGAACAGTCTAAACCCGACATTGACCTGATTTTGTCATCCTCCAGCGAATTATTTGAAGTACGAAGCGCCGCCGATGAAATCCTGCTGGATACGCAGGATATGTTTGACCAGGCGAAAGAACTTTCCGGCACTTATGCCAGCCTGGGCGATAACCAGCTGTTACCTTCTGTTACAGCCGGCCTGATCGGCGCTATTATGGCGGTTGCACTACTTATGTTACTTGGTATCAGCCAAATCGGGGCAACACGTCGTCGTGCACAAAAAGACACCCTGGAAAATAAACGTAACCAGGAGGCTATTTTCAGCCTGCTTGATGAAATGAGTTCTCTGGCTGAAGGTGACCTGACTGTACAGGCCACGGTTACAGAAGATATAACCGGCGCCATTGCTGATTCGGTAAACTTTGCGGTTGAGTCACTCCGCGACCTGGTAATGGACATTAATGACACTGCAAAAACTGTAGCCAACTCTGCTCAGGAAACACGGGCTACTACCAATGTGTTGGCTGAATCCAGTATCGCACAGGAAAAACAGATTGGTTCAGCAACCGAAGCCATCAACAATATGTCAAGTTCATTTGATGAAATGGCAAAACGCTCACTGGAATCATCAAAGATGTCCCGCCGTTCGGTTGAAGTTGCTTCGGAAGGTGCCAACAAGGTACGTGAAACCATTAAGGGCATGGACACCATTCGTGACCAGATCCAGGAAACCTCTAAGCGTATTAAAAGGCTGGGTGAATCCTCACAGGAAATTGGTGATATCGTTGAATTGATTAACGGCATTGCCGAACAAACCAACATCCTCGCCTTGAATGCTGCCATCCAGGCGGCTTCTGCGGGTGGTGCCGGCCGCGGCTTCGCGGTGGTTGCGGATGAAGTTCAACGACTGGCGGAACGCTCTACCAATGCGACCCGTCGAATCGAGACCCTGGTAGATACTATTCAGGCCGATACATCAGAGGCCATTGAATCAATGGAATCAACTACCACGGAAGTTGTTCAGGGCGCCAAACTCGCAGAAGATGCCGGATCTGCACTGGATCAGATAGAAAGCGCCTCCCAGGACCTTTCAAACGTGATTCAGAAAATTGCCAGTGAGGCTCAACGACAGTCACAATCTGCTGCGGAAGTTGCCACGCTGATGACCAGTATTAGGGAAATTTCAGTCAAAACATCCGAAGGTAGTAAACAAACTGCCACCTCGGTTGGTAATCTTGCGGAACTGGTACGCGAATTACGTGACTCTGTATCTGATTTCAAACTGCCCGAAGACTGATATTCAATCTTGGTGCAGATGCGAACAGTGACCAATAACAACGAGCTGCTTCTGGAAACAGAGCGGCCTGGTGGAAGATGACATGTGGCGTGAAGTTTCTAATCCTTATGCGGCCATAGGCTGGATACGAGAAGAGCTCAATAACCTGCTGCGCCAGGTCCGAATAGGCCTGGAAGCTGCGGCAGATGAAAATGACTTGAGCCTGCTCGAAAATGCTGAAAGTGCCCTGGACAAGCTCCATTTAACCCTTGAAATGCTCCGCAGTCCAGGCGCCAGCCTTCTGGCAAATGAAATGCGTGAACTACTGGGCTCACTACGCGCTGAAGAAATCGATGAAACCGAGAATGCGCTTATTGCGTTGATGCAGGGCCTGGTTATCCAGGATACCTACCTCGACCGCCTGCAGGCAGGCGGCAGTGATATGCCCTTGTTACTGTTGCCAACGCTAAATGACCTACGTGCGGTAAGAAACCAGCCCCTTTTATCCGAAGGCGTATTATTCACTCCGAATTTGAGTGCGGTTAGCAATAATAAAATTCCGGGATCTGACCAGCCAACCACAGACATAAACACTGCTGCCACCAAATGGCACGCAGCATTTTTCGCTGGTTATGCCGATTATCTAAAAAATCCGAAAGACAGCACGCAAGCAGATAAGCTGTCGAAACTTTCTTCCGAAATACAGGCTAGCGTAGGAAGTATTGAACAAAGACGCCTCTGGTGGATAGCAGCAGCTGTATTTGACGGCATACAATCGGGGGCATTAGCTGGCAACATTTCACTGCATAGTTTGTTTGAACGCCTGCAACAGCAGCTAGCCGATCTTGCTCAGGGCAGCACTGATAGCAGCCAGGCAGACTCATTAGCAACCGCCCTCCTGTACTATCTTGCCATCGCCAAGAAAGGTAATGTCCAGATAGATAAGATCAACAAGCTTTACCAGCTGGATACTCTGGTAATGGATCCCACAGAACTGGAGCGTGTGCGCAGCGGTATCTCGGGACATAACCGTAAACTTTTTGACTCATTATCTAAAGCGATCGGAGATGAGTTTGAAATCATTAAAACCCGATTGGCTGAGATGGAAGAAGGTATTGCACCGGAAGAAGCTGACGACAGTGGCTTCACAATTGATGAGCTGATGGATCGCCTTGCGGATACCCTGAAAGTATTAGGGCTGCAGCAATCTGCAGATAGCCTGCATCAATCCAGCCGGATACTGTCTACAGCCAGGAAATCCGGGGAAAAACCCACAGACGCTGACCTGGTACAAGTTGCCGGTGATATCCTGAGTATCGAAAACTTACTCGACAGCCATGCCAACACCCTGGGTAGCGCGCGTGAAAGCACCGCCTCCGGATCGGAAACACCGCAGTTACCGGCCCATGAGCTGTGGCAAATGATTGGCAAGCTCCTGGATGAGTGTTTAACCCTGCTTGGAAACATCAAAGATCAAATCAATGATTGGCTATCTGGTGAATTATCTGCAGACAATTACGCTGATATCGGTCAGGACTTCGAACAACTGGTCGGCGCCCTGGATTTAGCCAACCATAAACCAGCAACGAATGCGACTCGCCGGCTGCAAACAATAACCGCAGGCCTGCTTGAGCAAAAAGAATTACCACCAGAAGACATCCAGGATTTATTTGCTGATGCCTTCGCTGCATTAGAGATGTTCCTTGCTGCTGCGAGGGATCAACAACCACAATCTGCTGATTTACTCAAATTAATGCTGCAACGCCTGGACTCACTTGAAAGTGGTCCCGATGCATCTGCCGAAATCACCCGACTGCCTGAGCAGAAAGCCATACAGAAACCTGTCGAAGAATCGAAAGCGCTGGTTGATGATGACATCCTCGAGATATTCATGGAAGAATATGACGAGGTTTACGCAACCATCAAAGTAACACTGCCGCAATGGCTGGCGGATACAACGAACACTGAAGCCAGAACAGAAGTCCGGCGTAGCTTCCACACCCTTAAAGGCAGTGGCCGTATGGTTGGCGCTGACGAAATCGGTGAGTTCAGCTGGAAAGTCGAAATGCTGCTTAATCAGGTTATTGAGGGCGAACGTGAGGCAGATAACCCACTACTACAAACTGTCGCCGTTGCCAGCGCCATGTTGCCTGCACTCAAGGATCGGCTACAAGGTAATAACAGCACAATTGAGCCCCAACTGCTTGATCAGTTCAGCAAACTTCTTGATCAGTTAGGTGCAAATCATGTGGGCACTGCAGAAAAACTAAGTACGTTAATTGAAAACTTACCTGAAGAGTTCAAGCTCTGGCTCAGCGACGATATTATAGTGAAAGCCGAGCCATTAATTGATCCTGAATTAGCAGTGCTCATTCGCGAAGAAGTAGCTGAACATCTAGCGACGTTGAAAAACTGGCTGGCTAATGCAGTTGGTACAATTCCCGGGAAAGAGCCCATTCGGGCTGCACATACCATTGCAGGCACAATGGCCCTCGCACCTGGTGAGAATGACACTAATCTCGAAAGCAAACTGGCACACGAAACTGAACATTTACTCAATCGCTGCCTGACTGCTGAAATCCCTTTAAAAGATTCGGCAACAGCTGTAATAAACGGCGTAATCAATCAAGTTACGACCCGTCTGGCCACACTTGAAAAGGTGGTAGAACCAGTCTCAGTTAAAACCCACCCCCTGTTTACACAGTTAGCCAAGCTGAACATGGAAGTCCATGATGAAATTCTGGAACGGACAGAGGCTGTGAAAGCCAGAAAGGCAAAAGCTGCTGCTGAGAAAGCCGCTGCTGAGAAAGCCGCTGCTGAGAAGGCCGCTGCTGAGAAGGCCGCTGCTGAGAAGGCTGCTGCTGAGAAAGCTGCTGCTGAGAAAGCTGCTGCTGAGAAAGCTGCTGCTGAGAAGGCTGCTGCTGAGAAAGTTGCTGCTGAGAAGGCTGCTGCGGAGAAAGCTGCTGCTGAGAAAGCTGCTGCTGAGAAAGTTGCTGCTGAGAAAGCTGCTGCTGAGAAAGCTGCTGCACAGAAAGTTGCTGCTGAGAAGGCTGCTGCTGAGAAAGCCACCGCACAGAAAGCTGCTGCGGAGAAAGCTGCTGCGGAGAAAGCTGCTGCGGAGAAGGCTGCTGCGGAGAAAGCCGCCGCACAGAAAGTTGCTGCTGAGAAAGTTGCTGCTGAGAAAGTTGCTGCTGAGAAAGCTGCTGCTGAGAAGGCTGCTGCTGAGAAGGCTGCTGCTGAGAAGGCTGCTGC
>JADFVZ010000101.1 GCA_015222805.1 Pseudomonadota bacterium | reverse complement strand
TCGTTATCCAAAAAGAACTCCTAATCGTTTGTTAACGTCATTTAAGTAAAATTTACGCGCAAAGTGACTTGTTAAAAAAGTAAATTGTTATATAAGTTTCCACACAGCATCAAATTCATCTTCGCTGGTAATGAAGCCACTTTTTTTCTTGGGTTTCGTTTCGGTGTTGTCGACCATAGAAAACTCAAATTGATTGAAAACACCAGTGCTTTCCAGCTGTTTTGTTAATTTTATTCGAGAGAATTGGCCGTGTACGTTAGCAATTAGCTCGTCACCTATGCGATGCCATGCATGGGTTATCAGTGTTGCTTGTTGGTTGATGCCAGGTAAATCAGGTAATACCAGGCTACGTTGAAATGTTTCTGGTTGGTCATCTTTTGGTACGGCGGTAGTGGCAATAGCATCCGCACACGGGGCCAGTTTTTGTATGCCTAGTTCCAGGCCATTGTTCCAGTTTTTAATTCGACGAATGACTCCGATGCTTAATTGTGTGCTGTCGGGGTCGATGCTGTCTCTGATGCCAACCAGTTCTCCAACCTGTACTTTCTGTGAATCCTTTCCATAGGTAAGGCTGCCAAGCAGGCAATAGCCGGCTGCGCTTTCATTGATACCTTTGCAGGGAAGGGGTGAATACAAACCCGCTTTCTTTTGTATGTTCTCAGCATCTGTCGTAGAGAGGCTGAATGTTGGGTTATTGGCTCGATAGGTAATATCCGGATCCCAAACATCGGGAGTATGATCGTCAAGGTTACTAATGCCAAAGACTGGTGTACTGGTGAAGTTGGCTGATTCATCGATTACGGCATCCTCAGTTGTTTCGGATTGAGGATTTTCCGGCTGAATTGATTCAGTTGCAGTGGGGCAAGGTTGAATGTCGTCCTTTAATAGTGGGCGGACGACCTCGTCGATGTAATGATGAGTGGCACTTAATCCCAGGGTGATTGCTGTCTCATTACTTTTCGTAGTGCGTGAAAATGCGCGGTGTGAATTGCCACTCCAGGTTTGTCTAAGTTGTTTTCGTACATTTTCAGGAATTTTAATTGGGTTGTTTTCTGCAATTGGTAATGGCTGTTCCAGCAAATTGGTCAGTTCGCTGGTATCAATTACCCGATGAAAGGCAGGATTTGCAGTGCCGTCATCTCTGAAGTAACCGGGTGCGGCATCGGAGTTCAAATTGATGATAAAACCAAAGCCTGTCTCCTGAGCTTCGCTCAAGGGTAGTATTCGGCAAGCAGATGTCAATGATTCTAATGTGATGTAAACAGCTTCTGTAACTTGCTGGCGGAGTCGGTACGGGCCTGCCAATGCTAGCAACAAGGTTTGTTTGTAGATATCTGAAATATCCCTTTCGCCTGGAGGTTCTGTTTCTATATTGTTTTTTACCAGAGTGTTCTGTAGATGGTTTTCCTCGGCGAACAGATAAAGGCGATGTATCTGCAGCCAGATATGTTCTGGATGTTGGATATAAATTTGATAGGAACATAACAGTACGTTGCTGAGATACTGAATCGTACGGTGAATACTATAGGTTAGGGTTTTACTGCTAAGTTTTGAGAAGCTTGAATCGATTTTGTTTTCAATGACAGATTTATATCCCAGCGCCATTTCTGAATAGAGCTGTATGGCTAACTCTGCAATTTTCTGGTTTTTAGGTGAAAGTGGCAGGTTTTGGCTGACGTAATGTTTTTTTAGAACGCCAGTAATATGAAATACGGGGGTTCGGAAAATCTCCATCACCTTGAATCGGTCGTGCGCTGAAATATCCAGGCGGTTAACCTCTTTTAGGGCGTTAAATAAACGCCGCGCACTTTCCCCCGTGTTGGCCATTGGTAGCGCAGCTACCCATGCTTCAACTTGTCTGGGTTTGGTGTCAAACGAGCCTGACATTGGTTTGGATTGCTCGGGAATATTAAGCAGTCCTTCCAGCGTATTACCTCTCACTTGCGCTCCTATTTTTATTATCTGTTTCTATTGTTTTCGCAGCATTATTCCTAAAGCTTATAAGTATACTTTGCTGCGGATAAAAGGCCATAGCCGTCCAATAAGGGACTGACTCCACTGGATATTTCGGCATCGGGCCGAATCTCTTTAGCTGATAGGGGCCCTGGTTAATAATCAATCAGCACCGAAAAATTGTATTTTGTGTGGTTTGCCGGCTATTTCACGAACCAGTTTTGGAACCAAAAATCCAGGTAAGTGGCATTGAATTTCGTTTATGAGACGCAGGGCTGTAGGCTCTTTAACTTCGAAATGAGCGGCACCTGCGACCCGATCGAGCAGGTGCAGGTAGTAAGGTAATGTACCGGATTTAAAGAGTGCTTCGCTGAGATTAACTAGCGCGGCAACGTTGTCATTAACACCCTTCAACAGCACCGCCTGATTGAGCAAGGTCGTTCCGTTAGCCTTTAGCTCTGCCAGAGCGCCTGATACCTGCGCATCGATCTCATTGGCATGGTTGCAGTGAGTCACCACAATGGTTTGCCATGGCAGGTTGCTGAGCCAATCTTTGAAACCAGTGTCAACGCGTTCAGGCAAAACGATGGGCATCCGGGTGTGGAGTCGAAGACGCCTGATGTGTGGAATTCCCGCCAGCTCGTTGCTGATGGCCTGCAATCGTTCGTTACTCAAAGAAAGAGGGTCGCCACCACTGAGGATTACCTCATTGATGCTGGGGTCGGCGGCAATATAGTCCATTGTGTTGGACCAGTCGCGATTATCTGGTCGGCTTTCGGAATAGGGGTAATGGCGACGAAAGCAATAGCGGCAGTGGATGGGGCAGGCGCCCGTAGTAATTAATAACACGCGCCCCTGATATTTGTGCAGCAGGCCTGGGCTTGCTGTCGCGGGGCCTTCACCAACAGGGTCTAGTAAAAACCCTGGCTGGTCAGCTTGCTCCAGCTGGCGAGACAGCACCTGGAGCAATAAAGGATCATTGGGGTCACCAGTTTGCATGCGGGCGACGTAATGTCGTGGGACACGCAGCGGGAACGGGTTTTTGGTGGAAATGCCACCGGGTATTTGCTCAGGTGTTAGTTCAAGTGCAGATAACAACTCTATGGGGTCGCGGTAGGCTTGAGCCAGTTCAGTTTGCCAGCTTTCATTCTTCTGGCCTTTGTCTGGGCAAGTATCTTGACGATTGTCCTGGCAAACGTCCTGACAAAGGGTTGTCGTAAGCGGTATCATACGCCGCATATTCCCAGAACGAGGTAAGAATGGCTAATTTCTCCACAAACGAATTTAAATCTGGCCTCAAGGTTATGGTGGATAACGATCCCTGTTCCATGATTGAGGTCGATATGGTCAAGCCCGGCAAGGGTCAGGCTTTTACTCGGGTCAAACTCCGTAATCTGATATCAGGCAGAGTGGTTGAGCGCACGTATAAGTCTGGCGAGTCGTTGCCGGGTGCTGATGTGATGGACACGGAAATGCAGTATCTCTATAACGATGGTGAGTTCTGGTATTTCATGGATCCCAACACCTTTGAGCAAGTGGGTGCTGATGAGAAAGCCGTGGGTGATCAACATAAATGGCTCAAGGAGCAGGATAGCTGTGAAGTCACCCTGTGGAATGATAATCCCATTGCCATTGCTACCCCCAATTTTGTTGAACTGCGCATTACCGAAACAGATCCCGGTTTAAAGGGTGACACGGCACAGGGCGGCATCAAACCCGCCACCCTGGAAACCGGTGCAATGGTGAAGGTACCGTTGTTTATAGAAGTGAATGAACTGATCAAAGTGGATACCCGTACTGGCGAGTACGTGAGCCGCGTTAAGGAATAGCACTTTTACGGTGGAGACCTCCTCCAACAAAGACAGGGACTGGCGACCCTCCGCATCGTTTGAAGTGATGCAACAGCGTGCAGAATTACTGATCAGGGTGCGTCGCTATTTTGCTGAAAACGGGGCGCTGGAAGTTGAAACGCCATTGCTGGCTTCAGCCACCACTCCTGATCCTAATATCCCCAGTTTTACGACGGCGGTTGCTAATCCTGGCGATTCTCGTCGATACCTTAATACCTCCCCCGAATTTGCCATGAAACGCCTGCTGGCAGCGGGATCCGGGTCTATTTATCAAATCTGCAAAGCTTTTCGGCAGGGTGAGAGGGGCGGGCTACACAACCCTGAATTCACGTTGCTGGAATGGTATCGGCCGGGTTTTGATCATCATCGGTTAATGGATGAGGTGGCGGCGCTGGTTATTGGTCTGGCTGAGGGCTACCGGGCTTTTGGGACCGAGGAAAGACTCACCTATGGTGACTGTTTTCAGCGTTATCTTGAACTTGATCCTTATGCTGCTGATGTATCCTGTCTGAAAACCCGTGCAGAACAGCAGGGTCTGGAGATTAATTCTGGGTTAGCTGACATGGGTCGAGATGGCTGGCTGGATCTGCTCATGAGCCATTGCATACAGCCCCATCTTGGTCAGAATCGACTCAGCTTTGTCTATGATTACCCTGCCAGCCAGGCCGCTTTGGCCAGAATTAGACCAGGTTCCCCGCCCGTAGCAGAACGATTTGAGCTTTTTTTGGATGGCGTAGAGTTGGCCAACGGTTTTCATGAGCTACAGGACGCGGCCGAGCAAAGGACCCGGTTTGAGGAAGAATTGGGGCGTCGGCAGGAAAATGGCCTTGAAGATG
>JADFVZ010000100.1 GCA_015222805.1 Pseudomonadota bacterium | reverse complement strand
CTCGCTTCAAGTGCATCACCTCCAATAATGGCCGTTGCCGGTATCCCGAAATCCGGGCAACGGTTACCGTCAACAAGAACATGGGCGGGTTTAATTGTCAGTTGGGCAACTGCCTGCTGCATACCTAGCAGGGTAGCCTGAAGGATGTTGATGCGGTCTATGGTGACCATATCAATATGGATAATCTTCCAGGCCAATGTCTGTCCACAAATAATTTCAAACAGCAGTTCGCGCCGCCGGGCGGTGAGTTTTTTTGAATCATCGAGCCCGCTGATGGGCCTGGTGGGATCCAGAATGACAGCAGCGATGCTGACAGGACCCGCCAGTGGTCCGCGACCTGCTTCATCGACTCCCGCAACCAGGTTTTCCCGGCTGTGGATCAAGGCAGCAGGTCTTTAATTGCAGCGACAGCATTTTTACTGGCGTTTTGTCTTAACTGCAAGTGTATTCGCTGAAATTCCAGCTTCACAGCAAGCTGTTTTCCGGGTTGCTGCAGCCAGTCCATCACGGCTGTTGCAAGGTTTTCAGGGGAGGCTTGATCCTGTGCATATTCCGGAACCAGGCGCTTACCCGCAAGGATATTGGGCAGGGAAAAGTAAGTGCTCTTGATCAGCTTGAAACTGCGGGCTATAAAATAAGTAAAGGCGGCAAGTTTGTAGCACACCACCATCGGCCGTCCAATCAACAGTGTTTCCAGGGTGGCGGTGCCGGAGGCCGCGAGGACAACTTCACTGGCTGCAACCACCTCACGCATTTTTCCATCGAAGCATGTTACTGGTAACTCGGGGGGCAGCATGGCCCGGAATAAGCCGCTCAGCCCGGGGTTCGCCAATGGCACCAGGAAATGGCATTCGGGATAAGCCCTGTGGATTAATTTTGCAGTCGCAAGCATGGTTTCTCCCAGGCGCTCGACTTCGCTTTGACGACTGCCGGGGAGCAGGGCAATGTAGCGCGGCCTATTGAGTGGCTTATCTATATCTAGTGACTGCTGTTTTAGCCCCAGCATCGCACAGGCCCGGGCTGGATCTGATTCCAGTGGTATCTCATCGGCCATCGGATGGCCGACAAAGCGGGCATCGACGCCATGTTCACGGTAGAAATCCGGCTCAAAAGGGAACAAAGTCAGCATACGGTCGACTGATTTATGGATTTTCTTAACCCGTTTTTGCCGCCATGCCCATACCGAGGGGCTGACATAGTGGACGGTGGGCATTCCTTTTGCCTTGAGTTTTTTTTCCAGTCCGAGGTTAAAGTCCGGCGCATCAATGCCGATAAAAAGATCGGGCGGGTTGTGCAACAGGCGCTGTATCAACTCACGCCGCAGGGAATAGATCCGCGGCAAATGACGGAGTACTTCTGCCAGCCCCATGACGGCCAGCTCCTCGCTGTCAAACCAGGCTTCACAGCCGGCGGCCTGCATGGCCGGACCGGCCACACCCACAAACTGGCAATCCGGGTAGCTGATCTTCAGTTCTTTAATCAGTCCTGCCGCCAACTGGTCGCCGGAGGCTTCACCGGCTACCAGGGCTATACGAACAGGGCGATTCATTCTGGCTGGTCCTAACGGATAATCGGACGGTCAATTTTCTTCAGGAAGTCTACCAGTACTTCGATTTCCGGAGAGTCCTCTGCCATTTCCGAGAGTTTCTCGCGGGCATCTTCCAGGCGCAGCTCAGAACGGTAGAGGGTTTTGTAAGCGCGCCTTACCTGCTGGATCTGTTCCGGGGTATAACCGCGACGGCGCAGTCCTTCGGTATTCACACCCTTGGTTTTGGCTTTTTCGCCGGAGACTACAACATAGGGAGGGATGCTCTGGTTTACATGCGATGCAAACGAAGTAAAGCTGTGCGCTCCGACAGAGCAGAATTGATGTATCAATGAATAACCGGAAAGGATAGCCCAGTCCTCAACCGTGACATGACCTGCCAGGGAGGCATTATTGGCCATGATAATGTTGTTGCCCAGTTCACAATCGTGGGCGATATGTACACAGGCCATAATCCAGTTGTTATTGCCGATACGGGTCACCCCGTGTCCACCGACGTTTTCTGCAGTTCCGCGACTGAAGGTGCAAAGTTCGCGAATGGTGTTGTTATCACCCATGATAAATTCAGTGTCTTCACCAGCATACTTTTTATCCTGAGGCTCTTCGCCGATGGATGAAAACTGGAAAATACGATTATTCTTACCCAGGTGAGTACGCCCGTTGAGAATGACGTGGGGACCGATACGACAGCCGCTGTCAATTTTTACTTTTGCTTCGATGATGCTGAACGCACCGACTTCAACATCGTCAGCGAGCTCTGCTTTGGGGTCGATTAATGCCGTTGGGTGAATTCTTGCTTGCATCTTCAGTCTCGTTTTTCAGCACAGAGAATTTCAGCACAGGCCGCTTTTTTACCGTCAACAAAGGCTTCGCATAAGTATAAACCCATACCCATTTTAATACGTTTCTGTACAGCTTTGAGTATCAGTTGGTCACCTGGTACAACCAGCCTGGTAAATTTTGCCTTGTCTACTTTTGCCATATAAATAATTTTGCCACTGCCGGCTGTCTGTTCTTCAAGGTTTGCGAGCACCCCGGCGGCCTGGGCCATGGCTTCAATAATCAGCACCCCGGGCATAACCGGGTGATCCGGGAAATGCCCCTGAAAGAAGGGTTCATTGTGGCTTACGTTTTTGATCGCGGTAATATTAGGTAACTCACCACTTTGATGATCAATGACCCGGTCAATCAACAGGAACGGGTAACGATGCGGCAGGTAAGCTTTTATTTCTTCAATGGATAAAGGTTGAAAATCAGACATGTTTATTTTTCTCTTTTCCGTAACAATAATTTTTTAAAAGTTTTATCAAGGCGACGTAAACGCGCAAGGTTACGTCGCCATTCAGCGTGCGGCTGGGCTTCGACACCTGAGCCATAATACCCGGCTGTTTTGATTGACTGGGTAACCATACTCATGGCAGTAATGGTTACATGGTCGGCAATTTCAATATGTCCGCCAACACCGCTGGCGCCGGCAATCATACAGTATTTTCCAATGCTTGTACTTCCGGCAACACCGGAACAACCGGCCATTGCAGTATGCGCGCCAATTTTAACATTGTGGGCAACCTGGACCAGGTTATCCAGGCGGACATCATTTTCCAGTACGGTATCTTCGATCGCCCCCCGGTCGATGGTGGTATTGGCACCGATTTCGCAGTCATCACCGATCACAACACTGCCTAGCTGGGGAACTTTGATCCAGTGGTCCTGGTCAAACGCCAATCCGAATCCATCTGCACCAATCACCGCGCCTGAATGCACGATAACGCGTTCGCCCAGGCTGACACCGTGGCACAGGGTTACATTGGCGTCTATGCGGCAGTTATCGCCGACAGTCACACCTTTTTCAATGACTACGCCTGCTGCAATGGACACTCCTGCGCCAATTGCGGCATCAGGGTCAACGCTGGCGTGGGGATGGATACATGCTGACTGTGGTTTTTCATTGACCCGGTTGGCGATTCGAGCATAATCCAGGTAAGGGTTGCTGCTGATCAATACTGCACCCTGATAATTACCCAGATCCTCTGCGGCGAGGATGACAATGCCTGCACTGGTTATTTCAAGGTCTTTGCGATAGATCGGGTTAGCAAGAAAACTCAGGGCATCGGGGCCTGCTGAACCCAGGGTGGCAATTCGTTGGATGCAGGTGCCGGCATCCCCCCTGTATTCCAGTGAGTAGTCTCCTGCCAGTTGCTTTAATGTGAATTTATTTGTCATCTTCAGCGGTTGGCCTGTTCCTGCTGGTCGGCTTCATATTCGAGTCGCAGCTGTTTTAGGATGGCAGTGGTAAGATCAATTTTCCGGCTATGGTAAAGTACCACGGGATCAGTGATTACAAGATCAAACCCCTGGTTTTCAGCGACTACGCTGATAGCCAGTTCCAGGGTTTCCCGAACACCGTTTTCTATTTCGTTGCGGCGGAAATTGATTTCTTCAATCAGGTCTTCCTTACGCCGGATGATTGCCCGGTTAAGGCTGCGAATATCACGATCCAGCTGGGCACGGGTGTTAGCATTAAGATTATCATTGAGGCGTTCGTGCAGGGCGGCAAGCCGCTTTTCATCAGCTTGTACTGCATCGTTCCGAGGGCGGAACTCACGATCGATTACATCACGTCCGGCCACCACCTGCGGGGCATTGTCGAGAATCATCTTCATATCGGCATAGCCGATTTTTTGTGCAGGAATAGCCGATGCTACCTGCGGCTGTTCGGTAGTAGATTGTGCGTAGACAAGCCCTGATCCCAGCAAACCCAGGATCAGGGCTGGAATTAATAGAGATCTTGTCAGCAGGCCACCCAATCAGTGTCCCTCTAAAATCCTGCGCCGAAGGAGAATTGCAGGGTTTCTGTTTCATCACCATCTTTTTCAATTAGCGGGAATGCCAGGTTGATAATGATGGGGCCGACCGGGGCCTGCCAGGTCATGGATATACCTGCTGAAGCACGTAGCCTGTCGGCATCCCATGCGCTAATGTTTTCGAAGGCATTACCGACATCAACAAATAATGCCAGGCGGGTACCGCCCCGGCCGCCGAGGAATGGGGTTGGGAAGGCCAGTTCCAGGGTACCCGTGGTTTTGAAATCACCACCGACAGCCCGACAGAACTGATCTTTCGGTCCGAGGGTATTATCATTAAAGCCGCGCACATCGCGCACACCGCCTGCATAGAAATGTTCCCAGAAGGGCAGGCCGGTATCCAGGGTAACTACATCTTCAATGTCACAGTTGCCCGCCACAATGGCTGGGGGTCCGGGAACATAGCCGAGGTTATCATCGTAGTTGTCGTAGGAATCGCCATAACCGATATTACCCTTCACTGCAAACACCAGCCTTCGCCAGATTGGCAGGTATTTGGCAAATTTATAATTGATTTTGTAATATTCACGTGAACTACCCGGAATTGCTACTTCCATGCTCAGGCGATGCAGGGAGCCGCGGTTCGGATTAAGGAAGTGATCGCGTGAATCTCGTGACCAGTTAACATCCCCCTGGATTGTCTGCAGTTCGCGTTCACTGTCTTCAAGTATGCCATTGCCATTGGCATCCAGTGAATTGGACAAGGGGTCGCCCGGTATCGGAATGAGGGCAAATTCTGTACAGATTAATGGGTTTTCGGGATCAAAGTCTATACATTGTATTGACCCGATATTCAAGCTGGTATCACGGTAGGAGAGTCCGGCTCCAACATAATCAACTTCGGAAACCGGGAAGCCGAAGTTCATCCCCAGGGCGCCTTCACTGGATGTAAATGAGGCAATGTTAGCCTGTGCCTGGTCGAAGTCGCTGTAGCGGATAAAAAAGCCCCGACTGATACCGTTATCTGTCCAGTACGGGTTGTTATAGGAAAGGCTAACCTGCTTGAGGATTGAACTGGTACTTACAGACATGCCGACCTTTTTACCGCTACCGAGGAAGTTATCCTGGTTAATCGACAGTGACAGGATCAGTCCCTGGACCTGGGAATAACCCAGTCCGGCTGAGAAACTTCCAGAGGGACGTTCTTTTACGTTAACAATGACATCTACCTGGTCATCGGTACCGGGAACCTGCGGGGTTTCAATATCCACTTCATCAAAGTAAGTCAGCCGCTGCAGGCGAATTTTAGTACGGTCTACAGATGCTTGTGAGAACCAGGCCCCTTCAAATTGACGCATTTCACGACGCAGGACTTCATCCTTGGTTTTGGTATTACCACCGAATAGAACCCGGCGCACATAGACCCGTTTTCCCGGCTCAATATAGTAGGTGATATCAACAGTACGGTTTTCCCTGTCAATTTCAGGTGAGGGGGTGACATTGGCGAAAGCATAACCGACATTCGCCAGTATGGCGGTAATGTTCTCTACACTCTTTTCCATTCGCGCTCGGGAAAAAATATCGCCGTCGTTGGTCATGATCAAGCGCCGCAGGGTTGATTCCTGAATCACCATATCGCCTGCCAGCTTGATCTCTTTGGTAGTGTATTGTTCACCTTCATGGATGTTAGCGGTGACGTAGATATTGCGTTTATCCGGGCTGATTGAAACCTGGGTGGATTCAATATCAAAGTCGACATAGCCACGATCCTGGTAGTAAGAACGTAGCTTTTCAGTGTCTCCACTGAGTTTTTCGCGTGCATACTGGTCATCTTTTGTCCAGAAGCTGGTCCAGTTGGTCGTTGTTGTTTCAAATGCACCACGAAGTTCTTCTTCTGTATACAGGGTATTGCCGACAATGTTCAGGTGGCGAACACGGGCATTCTTGCCTTCATCCATATTGATACTCACCCTCACGCGGTTGCGTTCAAGGCGGCTGACAGTACTACTGACTTTAACTGCGTATTTACCCTGTGAATAATATTGTTTAACCAGTTCCCGTTGTACACGATCAAGGGATAACTGATTGAAAGTATCACCTTCGGTTAAGCCGATTTCATGCAGGGCCATCATCAGGTCGTCAGATTTCAGGGCTTTATTACCCGACAGGGCGATTTCTGAAATAGCGGGCCTTTCCCTGACTGTGATCACCAGGATGGTTCCATCCCGACCAAGCTGGATATCTTCAAAGAAACCAGTTTTATACAGTTCTCGAATCGCAGAGCGCATATTGGTTGAGGATACCCTGTCCCCGGTTTCCAGTGGAAGGTAATTAAACACAGTACCTTCGGTGATGCGTTGCAAGCCTTCTACTCGAATATCGCTGATTACAAACTCATCACTGGCCAGCAAAATTGAATTGCTGAGAATCAGGAAGCAGAAACTAAGAATGATTTTTTTCATATTATTAATTATCAGGGTAAGGTCAGGGCAGTTTAATTGAATAGCCGTAAAATATCGTTAATAAATGCCAGGCTCATGAGGCCAGCCAGGATGAACAGTCCAAAATATTGTCCGGCCGCCTGGGTTTGATCGGAAACCGGGCTGCCTTTGATCCATTCAATAAAGTAGTACATCAGGTGCCCGCCATCCAGTACCGGTATAGGCAGCAGATTGAGGATTCCCAGGCTCAGGCTGATAAGACCAAGGAAAAACAGGAATGAGCTAAGCCCCATTTTTGCCGACTGGTTCGCGGCCTTTGCAATTGTAATTGGCCCGGAGATATTTTTGAGTGAAGCCTTGCCGGTTACCATTCTTCCCAGCATACCCAGTGTGGTGGTCGTCAGGCGCCAGGTTTCACTATATGCTTTGCT
This sequence comes from Pseudomonadota bacterium, assembly GCA_015222805.1. Lineage (GTDB taxonomy): Bacteria > Pseudomonadota > Gammaproteobacteria > Xanthomonadales > SZUA-36 > SZUA-51. Next base: position 6,202 of record JADFVZ010000100.1, on the reverse strand, counting down.
GAAAGCTTTACCCGGCGGGTAACGTAATTGCATCCAGATGGTGTCCAGCTGTTTTTGTTGTTCAATGCTTAAAGCGGCAGCCGAGATGCCAATGATTAATCTTTCAGGACCTGAGTCTGTAGATTGAATGGGTTGCAGTAGCAGTTGTTGTTCCTGGTTATTGCGGCGAATCTGGATTGCCAGATCTTTGCCGGCAGCACCATGGCGGGCAATTAACGGACCGATATAGCCCCAGTCTGTTACCGGTTGACCGGCAATGCTAGTTATTTCGTCACCTTTCATTAAGCCTGCAATTGTGGCGGGTGATTCCGGGCTTACCTGGTCAATGATGGGTGCTCTTTCCGGGCGCCAGGGGTTGAGGCCGATATCTGCCAGCAGGTTTTCCTCCTGGAAACTGTCGTCCAGCTGGCTTAAGGGGAGGGTATGGGTAGATTCAATGCCATTGGCATCCATTACTACAACAGGGATATCGCTGCGATCGAGTGCATGCCCAATAAGGGCCAGGCGTGTGTGCGAAAGGGTTGAGGTTTGTTCACCGTCAATACTGACAATGGTGTCACCCGGTTGAATGCCGGCACTGGCGGCCACACCTTCAACATGGCCCATCAGCGGGCGTAGCTCCGGGATGCCGACCATAAACATGATCCAGAATGCAACCACAGCTAACAGCAGGTTGAAGATGGGCCCGGCGGCCACGATGGCTATTCTCTGGCCGACAGATTTGCGGTTAAATGCCTGGTTCTGTTCGGCGGGCAGTACCTCAGCTTCGCGTTCGTCGAGGAACTTGACATAACCACCCAGGGGCAGGGCGGCAATGACGTATTCAGTTCCGTCTTTACCCATACGCCGCCATAAGACCTTGCCGAAGCCTACAGAAAAGCGCAAAACCTTGACTCCCATCTTCCGGGCCACCCAAAAGTGTCCGAATTCATGGAAGGTGACCAGCACCCCAAGGGCGACGATCAACCAGATTATTGAGCCAAAAAAGTCTGTCATAACATCCATCACTGCCAAATGCGGCACAGTAACGCCCGCGGCGCCCAGTACTCCGATCATGTATTTTACAGGGTTTTGAGGTCAATACCGCATTATTATGCGGAAAGTTATGCAGTCGGTTTTATTTTGATTTACCGCAGGTAGATTAATAAAGCGAGGTAGAAGGGTGCGGTAGCTATTGTGCTGTCAAGGCGGTCAAGAATACCGCCGTGTCCGGGAAAGATATTACCGCTGTCTTTAATTCCGGTACTACGCTTATGCATGCTGACATAGAGGTCACCGACCACAGATACCAGGCTGATGCCAAACACTCCCAGCAGGTAGACTGGCATTGCTGTAATACTAATTGGTGCCAGCTGGATAAATAGCCAGCCAATGATTACCGACAGGGCGATGCCTCCATAGAGACCGGCACGCGTTTTTCCTGGGCTGATCCTGGGAGCAAGACGGCTTTTTCCAAACTGTTTACCGCTGAGGTAAGCTCCTACATCGGCTGCCCAGACTATAAAGAATAAAGCGAATACCCACCATTCTCCCATTTCAAGAAAACGTAACAGGCTGATAGCGTACCAGGCCCCAGCCAGCAGCAAAATGCTGAAAGTACTGTTTACAAGGATATTTACCTGGTTTGGGCTAGTGCCATCCGCTGATGGCCGCCAGCTTAATAAACGAATAAAAGCCAAAATCCATATTCCCAGGAAGTAATAGAGGTGCCCGGGGTTCAGGCTGGCTCCATTGGCCAGCTCGGTAACGGGGTTGTGGCCGTCATTGCTAGCCAGGTAGACCACCAGCAGTATTAATACCAGGCAATAAAGCAGGCGACTTATGACTGATTTTAAACCACAAAGGCGAGAATATTCCCAACCGCCGATTAGCATCAGTAGCGCGAAAAACAGGGAAAACCCCTGGCCTGACAGCCCGAATAATATAAATAGAAAAACCGGCAGTAAAACCAGTGCAGTGATTACCCGAGTCTTAAACACTCTGTGCCCGTGTGGCAGCCTGTAAGGGCGTGGAGCCAAAGCGCCGCTGCCGACGGCTGTATTCTGTCAGTGCAGAATCAATATTCTCTGCACGGAAGTCCGGCCACAGGGTATCCGTAAAAATAATTTCACTGTAGGCTAGCTGCCAGAGTAGGAAATTACTGATCCGCTGCTCACCACCGGTGCGGATCAGCAAATCAGGGGCGGGGTATTCAGACAGGGATAACGCCTTAGAGAATACAGCTTCATCAATTTGTGTAGCCTCAATTTCACCTGCAGCAACCTTATGCGCCAATTTTTGTGCGGCCTGGGCTATGTCCCAGCGACCACCGTAGTTAACGGCAATATTTAACTGCAGGCTATTGTTATTGATGGTTAAAAGCTCAGCTTCCTGCATTTTTTCCTGGAGTTTCAGGCTAAAGCGTGAACGATCGCCGATAAAGCTTATGCAGATACCATTTGAATGCAGTTCCCGGACTTCCCGGCTCAATGCGCGCCTGAACAGTTCCAGCAGCAGTTTAACTTCCGCTGCAGGCCGCTGCCAGTTTTCACTGCTGAAGGCAAATACTGTCAGTACAGGTATGCCAAGGTTAGAAACATGTTCAACAACTGCCCGCAAAGCCTTACGGCCCGCACGATGACCCAGTCCCCTGGGTTGTCCCTGGCGGGCTGCCCATCGGCCGTTGCCATCCATGATGATGGCGAGATGCTGTGGCAGGTTAATGTTGTTCATTGTTTCGGTTCTTTTAGCCCCCTGTTAACTGAGTTCTTTAGTCCAGCCTATATATCAGGATATATATTAGTCTATATTTCCAGCAGTTCTTTTTCTTTCACGGCCACAATTTCGTCTACCTGGGTAACGAATTTATCTGTGACGGCCTGGACCTGGGTTTCTGCGCGGCGCTCCTCATCTTCGGAAATATCTTTGGATTTGAGCAATTCCTTTACATGATTATTTGCATCACGGCGGATATTGCGCACAGCGATTTTACAATTTTCACCCTCATTGTGAACTACTTTCCCCAGTTCACGCCGACGCTCTTCTGTTAGCGCTGGCAAAGGGATGCGAATGATGGTGCCGGAAGTGGCCGGGTTGAGGCCAAGGTCGGACTTCATAATAGCTTTTTCAATAGGCCCAACCATGGATTTTTCCCACGGAATCAGACTGAGTGTTCGTGCATCTTCAACTGATACGTTGGAAACCTGGCTAAGGGGTACTTCGGAACCATAATAGTCAACAGTAATATGTTCCAGCAGGCTTGGATGAGCCCGGCCGGTACGAATTTTTGCCAATGCATGGCGCAAGGCCTCAATGCTTTTCCCCATGCGGACTCTGGCGTCTTTAATAATGTCATTAATCATTGTCGTCTTCTCTGTCTCTTTATTGGTGCGGCTAGAATAAACAGCCCACCCATTATTTTACCCTGTGCCTGATCATATTAGGTAAATCGCATCGTAATACGGTATCAGGTCAATGATATTGCAGATACTCTAACCTACGACCCGTTTATCTTTCTGCGGGTTGAGGACAGATTGTAGCAGAAACAGGGCGAAATTCTGTCAGGGAATATGCTAACGGGCGGGTTATAAAGGTCAGATACTGTTGATGCTTTACCTCAACCCTGCTCCGAACCGCCTTGATCAGCCGTTGTCTACCAATGTGCCAATCGGTTCTCCGCAAATCAGTTTAAGCAAATCACCTTCGGCAAACATATTGAAAACCCGGATCGGCATGTTCTGGTCACGGCAGAGAACAATGGCGTTGGTATCCATGACAGCCAGCTTGTTTTCAATGACATCATCGTAGCTGATCCGGTCATAACGAATCGCATCAGCATTGGTTACCGGGTCGGCAGAATAGATGCCATCCACTTTGGTTGCTTTAATCACCAGGTCTGCATCAATTTCAATAGCACGCAGGGCTGCCGCAGAATCGGTGGTGAAGAACGGGTTGCCGGTACCGGCACCAACAATCACAACCCGACCTTTTTCCAGATGGCGTATGGCGCGGCGGCGGATGTAGTCTTCACAGACATCATTGATTGAAATAGCAGACATGACGCGTGCCGAGAGGCCGACGCGTTCGAGCGCATCCTGCAACGCCAGGGAATTAATGACTGTGGCCAGCATACCCATATGGTCGCCAGTAACCCGATCAATGCCGGAAGCCGCCAGCCCGGCCCCGCGAAAGATGTTGCCACCACCAATAACTATGGCGACCTGGACACCGGCTTCAAGTATTTCCCGAACCTCATTCGCGATTCGGGAAATAATAACCGGATCAATGCCGTAATTCTCATTACCCAGCAGTGCTTCGCCGCTGAGCTTGAGGAGAATTCTCTGGTAAGCGGCTTCAGCCACGGCTTAGGCTCCTTTTACTTGCTGCATGACTTCTTCAGCAAAGTTGTCTTCTTTCTTCTCGATGCCTTCACCAACCGCCAGGCGCGTGTATTTGCTGACGCTGGCTTCATTCTGTTGCAGCAGTTTTTCGACTGTTATCTCAGAATCCTTAACAAATGCCTGTCCCAGCAGGGTAATTTCTGCAAGGAACTTACGGATCCGGCCACCAACCATTTTCTCAATAATTTCAGCTGGTTTACCTGAATCCTGTGCCTGGGCAACGAGGATGTCTTTTTCCTTGGCAAGAACATCCGCAGGAACGTCATCAGCGTTCACAAACTGAGGGTTGATGGCGGCTATGTGCATGGCGATATCTTTTGCCAGTTCATTGTTGCCACCCTGTAGTTCAACCAGCACACCAATGCGGCCACCATGGATATAAGCACCCAGCACACCATCGGTTTCGATGCGTTCGAAGCGACGAACCTGGATATTTTCACCAATTTTGGCAATCAGAGCCTGGCGGGCAGTCTCTACAGTTTCACCGTCAGTGAAGTTTGCAGCCAGCAGGGCTTCAACATCAGATGGATTAGCCTCGAGGGCTACTTCTGCAACTTTATCGGCAAAGCCGGTAAAGTTTTTGTCTTTTGCGGCAAAGTCGGTTTCGCTGTTGATTTCAATGATTACAGCGTGCTTGTAATCATCGCTCTGGGCAACAATAACCAGGCCTTCAGCGGCAACCCGGCTGGCCTTTTTATCAGCTTTAGCCATACCGGCTTTGCGCATGTTTTCGATCGCTGTATCAATGTTTCCATCGGCAGCAACCAGGGCTTTTTTACATTCCATCATGCCTGCGCCAGTACGTTCACGCAGATCTTTAACCATTGCGGCAGTAATAGCCATAACGATACCTCATTCGTTGTAGGTCCTTAATTGTTGGGGACCTGTTTTAAAAAATACTTCAAGTGGCAGGATAGCCCTGCCACTGATTAGTTTTAGTCAGCTTTTTTAGCGGCTGTTTTCTTGCTGGCCTTTTTCTTCGCAGCTTTTTTCTTGCTAGCTTTTTTCTTTGGCGCAGCTTTTACTTCTTCAGCTGTTTCAGTTTTTTCTTCTACAGCTTCTTCAGTAACTTCTGTGGATTCAGCCTTAACTTCTTCCACTTCTTCCGCTTTTACTTCTTCAGCAGGAGCTTCTTCCGCTTTTACTTCTTCAGTAGGAGCTTCTTCTTTAGCAGGGGCTTTAGCGGCTTTTTTCACCGCGGTTTTCTTGCTGGCTTTTTTAGCTGGCTTGCTAGCAGCTTTCTTTTCAATCGGGTTGCCTTCTGCATCCAGTTCTACGAATTCCTCAGTGCTGTCACCGATGTGCGGCATGGAAGCGCGTCCTTCGAGAACAGAATCAGCAGCCAGTTCGGTATATATACGGATTGCACGAATCGCATCATCGTTACCGGCGATTGGGTAATCAATACCTTCAGGGTTGTAGTTGGTATCAACAACTGCAATGACGGGGATGCCGAGCTTTTTGGCTTCTTTAATAGCGATGTCTTCATGACCGATATCGACAATGAAAAGCGCATCAGGCAGGCCCTTCATATCTTTAATGCCGCCGAGGCTGCGTTCCAGTTTGTCCTGTTCGCGCTGCAGCTGTAGGACTTCTTTTTTAACCAGTTTGTCCATGCTACCGTCTTTCTGCATTTCTTCGAGGCTTTTCAGGCGACGTACAGACTGGCGGATAGTGCGGAAGTTGGTGAGCATGCCGCCCAACCAGCGATGTGAAACATAAGGCATGCCGCAACGCTGCGCTTCGGCCGCAATGGTTGCACCGGCGGCGCGCTTGGTACCAACGAACATGATGTTGCCGCGACGGGCAGACAGCCTGCTGAT
>JADFVZ010000099.1 GCA_015222805.1 Pseudomonadota bacterium | reverse complement strand
GGCGTAATCATCCACCCCGGAGTTTGCCGCCAGTTGCGGGAATTCCCGCAGCCGAAATCCCCACTCCTGTTGGTACAGCTGGATAAATTGTTTGTCTACAGCAGAATTGTCCGCGGAAGCGACCGATACCAGGGGGCCTAGTAGCAATAAGAAAGCTAAAACCTTAATCATCAGCAGCAACTTTATAGGGTCCAAAAGTTTGAGTTGTACTGCCGGTGGCCCGCCCGGTTACAGGATCAATGCTTTCAAAATCCACATTTTCGATGACCTCGGTCGTCAGGACCTTTTTGCCGTCACGATAGAGTACAAAATAGAGATCAGGTGTGCGTTCAGCGGGGGAATCGAGTGAAGATATATCGCTGACGGAAATCAGCATGCCTGCACTGCCGTCATTTTCAAGCCTGGCTTCTGCCAGTGTTGCGTCTAACAGAGGGTCCCGGTCTTTAACTTTTACAGCCCATTGAGCTGCTGCCAGTGGAGCACCGTCCTCTGCAATAAAACTGACGATAACCCTGAATAAACCGCTGCTGTTATTGCTCATGGAAGGCTTCCTTATTGGTGTATGATTAGCAGATAAATAGTGTCTGCACTATGCCCGTAAACTAGCCTTTTAGCAAATGGAATAATAAATGAATCAGCCATCACAATACCCCCACCTGCTTGAACCCCTGGACCTGGGTTTTACCCGTCTGCGAAATCGGGTATTGATGGGTTCCATGCATACTGGCCTTGAAGACCGCAAGAAGGACTTTCCCAGGCTGGCAGAATATTTCCGGCAGCGGGCCGAAGGTGAAGTTGGGCTGATAGTGACCGGTGGTTTTGCGCCGAATATTCGCGGTTGGCTGACCCCCTTTGGCGGTACTCTGATGAGTTCATTGCAAACGCCCCGGCATCGGTTGTTAACCAATGCTGTACACGCCGAAGGTGGCCATATATGTATGCAAATCCTGCATTCGGGCCGCTATGGTTATCATCCGCTCCAGGTTGCACCGTCCGCCATCCGCTCACCGATTTCAAAGTTTACTCCCAAAGGGCTGAGTGCAGGCGGGGTAGAAAAGCAAATTAAAGCCTATGTCCGTTCTGCATCGCTGGCACGCGATGCCGGCTACGATGGTGTTGAGGTGATGGGTTCGGAAGGTTATCTGATTAATGAATTTATTGCCCCGCGGGTAAATAAACGTGATGATGCCTGGGGTGGAAGCGTTGAAAAGCGGATGCGCTTTGCAGTAGAAATTGTACGCCGGGTTCGCGAGGCAGTCGGTCCTGATTTTATAATTATCTATCGTTTGTCGATGCTGGACCTGGTGCCCGATGGCAGTAACTGGGAGGAAGTAGTACTGCAGGCAAAAGCAGTGGAAAATGCCGGTGCAACCATCATCAATACCGGTATTGGCTGGCATGAAGCTCGTATTCCTACTATCGCAACCATGGTGCCACGAGCGGCTTTTGTTGATGTCACAGCCAAGCTGAAGCCTGAAATCAATCTCCCGCTGATTGCAGTTAACCGGATCAACACCCCGGGTGTAGCAGAAGAAATTATTGCCACTGGCAAGGCTGATATGGTGTCGATGGCGAGACCCTTGCTTGCCGATGCCCATTTTGTACAAAAAGCACGGGCAGGGCAGGCAGCCATGATCAATACTTGCATCGCCTGTAACCAGGCCTGCCTGGATCATGTGTTTGTCGGTAAGCCGGTTAGTTGCCTGGTAAATCCACGGGCTTGTGAGGAGACCACTATTCAGTCAACCGCAGCAGCTGTTGCAGATAATATAGTAGTCGTTGGTGCGGGTCCGGCTGGTATGGCCTGTGCGCTGGAATCTGCAAAGCGCGGTCATAAAGTGACTTTATTCGATTCCTCGGACCGACTCGGCGGCCAGTTCAACCTGGCAGCTAAAATTCCGGGCAAGGATGAATTTCTGGAAACCATTCGCTACTTTGATAATGCGTTGCAGGCTGCCGGTGTGAGCCAGCAACTGAATATGCGTGTCAATGCAGGTGATCTGGCTGGATTTGATCAAATTGTACTGGCAACCGGAGTCGTTCCGCGAACACCTCCCATCGAAGGGATCGAGCATCCAAAGGTGCTTTCTTATCTTGAAGTTATTACCAATCCCGAAGCGGTTGGTAATAGCGTTGCGATTATAGGCGCCGGTGGAATTGGTTTTGATGTGGCTGAGCTGCTGCTGGCTAATACCACGCCAGATGCCGAGTCGCAGAAGCAACACTTTTTCAGTGAATGGGGGATAGACCCTGAATTTTCTGCCAGGGGCGGAGTCAAAAATATCAAGCCTGCAAACGTACAGGTCAGGCGTCAGCTCTGGCTGCTGCAGCGTAAACAATCCAAACCCGGAAAAGGCCTCGGTAAAACTACCGGTTGGGTCCACCGCATCAGTTTACGCAAGCAAAAAGTGAAAATGCTAGCAGGGGTTGAATACCTGAAAATTGATGACCAGGGCCTGCATATACGCAAAGGTGAAGCAGTTGAAATTCTGCCAGTGGATCATGTGATTATCTGTGCAGGCCAGTTACCGCAGCGTGAACTGGAAGAAAAACTGGTTGCAGCTGATAAACTTTTTTACAGGATTGGTGGTGCTGAAAAAGCCGGAGAGCTGGATGCCAAACGCGCTATTCGTGAAGGTACCTTACTGGGATTAAGAATTTAGTCCAGGCACTGCATAATCAAAATAGCAAGGCAGGGTGGGCATTTATGCCCACACATTAAGCTGTCACAAGCCGTAAAGCCATCCAGGCCGGGCAGTGAGCCGTATCTCGTTTTTCCACTACTGAAGCAAGGCTCCATACCAATTTGGAAATCACAGCAGGTGTTGCTGAAAGGTATTTATTACTTCAAGCTGATATATGAAGTAAATTTCGTTATAATTGGATAATCTTATTACGATGAGGATAATCCCATGAGTGGTTGGGAACTGTTCAGTAGTCACGGCCTGGTATTAATTTATTTCTCCCGTCACCCTCGTGCCCGACTGCGTGACGCTGCTGATGCTGTTGGCCTGACGGAACGTGCGGTACAGAATAATATCCGCGACCTTGCTGCTTCCGGTCACCTTGTGATCGAAAAAGTCGGCCGACGTAATCGCTACAGGGTGGTCGGTCGTAAACACCTGACCCATGCAACTACGCGCTCGGTATCACTTCGTCAATTATTACAGCTGTTTAAGGTTAAGGATGTCGAAACGGCTATGCTGGTAACCCCGGCGAAGAAAAAACCGGTCGAAGCCAAAGTTGAAACAGGCGGCAGTGCAGAAGTCTCCAGTCAGGGTGCACAAATTATCGCGGAGCCTGTCGGGAATACCGAAGCTGAAACACAATCCGGGGCGGTACCTGAAGTTGAAGCTGAACTAATCGCCGATATTAGCCCTGAACCTGAGACTGAGGCAGTTCAAACGACGCCGGTCAAATCAGCAAAGGAAAACAAAACTGCTGAAACTAAAGACAAAAAAGAAGATGCATTGCCACAACAGGATTTGCTCTTCTGAACAGTCCTGCCAGAATTATTATATAAGAGAATGATTGAATGACAGATTTTAAAAATACCATCGCGATTACCGGCGCGGGCAGTGGTTTCGGTGCGGCGATAGCCCGTAATTACGCCGCTCGTGGCTGGAAAGTCGCAATTAGCGATATTGACCTGGCCCGGGCGGAAAACACCTTGAAAGAACTGGCCCGGGAGTTTCCCGGTTTTAAAGGTTTTGCTTATCGGCTGGATGTGACTTCTAACGAAGAATGGCAGTCATTTGCTGACAGGATAAGCCAGGAATGGGATGGACTGGGTGTGCTGGTGAACAATGCTGGAGTTGCTACCGGCGGTAATCTGGAAGATACGCCACTGAAGGACTGGGACTGGGTTATTGATATTGACCTGATGGGTGTAGTTCGCGGCTGTAAACAATTTATTTCCCGGTTCAAACAACAGGGTTATGGACATATTGTCAATATGTCTTCATTTGCCGGTATTGCGGGTGCACCGGATATCGTTTCCTATGGAGTAGCCAAGGCTGGTGTTATAGCCCTGAGTGAAGCCCTGCGTGCAGAATTGCACGATTTCGGTGTTGGTGTCACCGTGGTCTGCCCGGCGTTTGTTAAAACGGATTTGCTCAGTACCTTTCGTTCACCCGATAGTGCGGATAAAGCCAGGGTAACCCGTTGGATGGAAAACTCCGGAGTCACGGTTGAAGATATTGCCAATCAGCTTGCTGCAGCCGTTAAGTCTAATAAATTCCTGTTGTTAACACACAAAGATACCCGTCGTTACTCACTGATGAAACGCCTGCTGCCTGAGACTTATTTTAAGATGATGCAGAAAACCATTAGTAAAAAAGAAAAATCTCATAAGAAAACGGGGAATGGAAAATGAACTCGCAATGGTTGATTTACGGAGCTTATGGTTATACCGGTGAGCTGATTTCCCGGCTTGCCTGTGAGCGCGGTTTGCAACCAGTACTCGCCGGGCGAAATGAAAAACGTACCCGGGAACTTGCAGAATCCCTGGGCTTAAGCTGGCGCTGTTTCGACCTTGATGATGACCTCGCAGTTAAAGCTGGTATACGGGGCTGTCGCCTGGTGCTGCACTGTGCCGGACCGTTTTCTGCCACTTCGGAGCCCATGCTGAATGCCTGCCTGGCCGAAGGCGCACACTACCTGGATATTACTGGTGAAGTCGATGTCTTCGCCGCAGCACATAAACGTGATGATGAGGCACGCAAGCGCGATGTGGTAGTCATTCCCGGTGTTGGTTTTGATGTTGTTCCAACAGACTGCCTGGCTGCTGCACTGGTGCATGAATTACCATCAGCTACCCGATTGACACTTGCTTTTGAAGCTGGTGGCGGCTCAAGTATCGGTACCGCAAAGTCCGCGGTCGAGGGTATGGCACAGGGTGGACGGGTACGTCGGGACGGTAAAATGGTTACAGTACCGCTGGCCTGGAAAACACGTCAAATTCCATTTGCCGAGGGCGATCGCCTCGGTGTAACGATTCCCTGGGGCGATGTTTTTACTTCCTATATCAGCACCGGTATTCCGGATGTTGAGGTTTACTTAAGTGTGCCGCCTTCAGCGATAAAACAAATGCGTACCATGCGTAAAATTAAATGGTTGCTAGGCCTTGCTCCGGTCCAGCGGTTTTTGAAAAAACGTATCGAGAAAAACGTTTCCGGCCCGGATGATAGCTTGCGCGAAAAAACCGAAGCTCGGGTCTGGGGTCAAGTCAGCAGTTCTGACGGTCGCAGCGTCAGCGGTCAGGTCAATGCACCAAACGGCTACAGTCTAACAGCAGATGCGGCCATTGGCATTACCACCTACTTGCTTGAAAACAATCCCGAAGGTGGTTATTACACGCCTTCTTTGCTAATGGGTTCTGGATACATCAATACCCTGCAGGGCGCCAGCATGAAGATAGGTGAATTAATCAGTTGATAAAACTATTTAAGCTACAGGCCTCAATGAGGCCTCACCACGGCTGGCGTTTTTAAGCTGTTCTGCCAATCTCGACCAGGCATCTTCGGCGATCTCAATGGTGATGACCAAACCTTCAGAGTCAAAGCTTTCATCCAGTCGACTTGCACCAGTTTCGTTCAAGCTTTGGTGTATTGGTCCGGTATAGCTGAAGGGCGCACGGATAATCCCACGGCGGCTGGGAATGATGGTTTCACTTTCGGCTTGCTGCAGGCAACGGGAACTACTGCCCCCATAAGCTCGGATTAGCCCACCTACACCAAGTTTTGTGCCCCCGTAATAACGTGTTACAACTACCATGACCTGATCAAATCCCTGGCCGTCAATTGCAGCCAGGATCGGTTTTCCTGCTGTGCTGGCAGGTTCGCCGTCATCTGAAAAGCGATAATTTTGCCCTAGCCTGTAAGCCCAGCAGTTATGTGTGGCAGCAGGATCCTTAACCTGCCCATAAAAATCGAGGGTCTCTGCAAGGCTGGCTGTATAAGCTGCGTTAACAATAAAACGGCTGTGTTTTATTTCAACTTCATAGCGGCTGTTGTGCAGCAGTTTTAACCGGGGTTTATCCGCAGCGGCCGGCATCAGGATTCTTGTTTTCCCGGATCAACCCTGGTAACGGTTGATTTAACCTCACCCCTGGCAAAAGTGGTTGTGAGGGAATCGCCCTGAACTAACTGTTCAGCCCTCACAATTACCTTGCCGCTATCGGTTTGCCGGGTAATCGAGTATCCGCGCTCTAGTGTGGTTAATGGGCTGAGGGCATTCAGGGTCCGAGAATTTGCGTTGAGTTGATTTTGCCTGGTACCCAGTTGGAGTAGCATGCTCCGTTCCAGGCGGTGTTGATGCATCTGCAGGGTGCTGGATTTTTCAGCGATTTTGGTGGCAGGATCCAGCTGCACGAGGCGATGCTGCCATTGTAGCAATTGTCTTCCTGCATCCCTGCGGCAGCGTGCAAACGCATTTGCCATTCGCTCTTGAAAGCTGCTTAGCTGCTGTTGTTGCTGGTTTAGCTGTTTTTCCGGGTGCCGGGCAAATAATCGGCGTTCAAGCTTATCCACATGCTGGCTATGCATGTGCTGTGAACTTTCCATAATACTGGTTAAATTGCGCAGGTACTCCCGTAAACGGCCCAGGTAGTGGCGCTGATCCGGCACAACCAATTCGGCTGCAGCTGATGGAGTGGCTGCCCGCAGGTCGGCTACGAAATCTGTTATGACGGTGTCAATTTCATGTCCAACAGCCGAAATAATCGGTATTTTGCTGGCAAATACCGCACGCGCAACAGCTTCTTCATTAAAAGCCCACAGGTCTTCCAGTGAACCGCCCCCGCGCCCGAGGATAATTACATCAGCCCAGTTATGCCGGTTGGCTGCTTGCAATCCGGTAACTATTGCAGCTGTGGCTTCATCGCCCTGTACCGGTACCGGATAAAGGCGTACCTTTGCGAGTGGCCAGCGGCGACCCAGGACGGTAACAATATCTCGGATTGCAGCACCGGAGGCAGAGGTAATCACTGCAATATTATGGTTTGTTTCAGCTAAAGGCTGTTTGGCTTCAGCGGCAAACAGGCCTTCCAGTGCAAGTTGCTTTTTCAGCTCCTCGAAACGCAGTTGTAACTCTCCGGCACCTGCGAGTTCCATGCGGTTGGCAATCAGCTGGTAATTGCCGCGTGGTTCATACAGGCTGATTTTTCCACGTACCCTGACCAGTAAACCGTTTTCCGGCTTTAGTGCAAGGCCGGTCCTGTTGCCTTTGAACAGGGCGCAGTTAATCTGGGCTTTACTGTCTTTAAGACTGAAATACAGATGTCCGGAAGCCGGTTGTGAGAGGTTGGATATTTCACCTTCAATCCAGATGGCGGGGAAAGACATTTCCAGCTCGCCTTTAACCAGTCTGTTTATCTGGCTGGGTGTGAAAATATTATTTTGCATTTATCAGCGCTGACCGGAGATGGGTGTGGAAAACAGATATTATCACGATGCCGGAAGCGGGTTAGCTCTTTTGTTTGTAATCCAACAGGCGTATAATCATCAAGGATTAGCAGAACGCCCGATTTGCCCTGTGAAAACTTCAATGTAAGCACAGGCAAGCTGGGCGTTTCCTCATACGCGTAAACCGCGAATGCATTAAAGGAGCTTTACGCCATGCGAATCCAGCCCGTCGCACTGACATTTGATGATGTCACCCTGATACCCGCCCATTCTACTGTTTTGCCTAATGAAGTTTCATTGCGGACCCAGCTAACCCGGGAGCTTTTCCTCAACACACCGCTGATGTCCGCGGCTATGGATACAGTTACCGAAGCTCGCCTGGCAATTGCCATGGCCCAGGAAGGTGGCATTGGTGTTATTCACAAGAACATGCCGATTGATGAGCAGGCACATCAGGTTCGGATGGTCAAAAACTTCGAAGCAGGGGTTATCAGTAACCCGATTACAGTCAGCCCGCAGACCACGATTCAGGATGTTATCGACATTACCCGTGCTAGTAATATTTCCGGTGTGCCGGTGGTTGATGGTGATGAACTGGTGGGTATTGTCACCGCACGGGATCTGCGTTTTGAGAAAAAACTCGACGATCCAGTGCGTAATATCATGACCCGTAAAGATAAGCTGGTGACTGTGCGTGAAGGTGCCTCCCAGGATGAAGTGCTGGAGTTGTTGCACAGGCACCGGATTGAAAAAGTGCTGGTGGTAAATGATAAATTCCAGCTGCGCGGCCTGATAACAGTTAAGGATATTCAAAAATCCAGTGACTACCCGCTGGCAGCCAAAGACAGCGAAGAGCGCCTGCTGGTTGCTGCTGCTGTTAGTGCTGGCGGTGACACTCCAGAGCGGATTGCGGCGCTGGTGGCTGCAAATGTAGATGTGGTGATCATCGATACCGCACACGGTCATTCCCAGGGGGTGCTCGACCGGGTTCGCTGGACCCGTCAGAACTTCCCTGATGTACAGATTATAGGCGGCAATATCACCACCGGAGAAGGCGCACTGGCTCTGGTTGAGGCGGGTGTGGATGCGGTTAAAGTTGGCCAGGGTCCCGGCTCTATCTGTACGACCCGCATTGTCGCCGGTGTCGGCGTCCCCCAGATCACTGCTATTGATTCGGTTGCCATGGCATTAAAGGGTAGCGGTGTACCACTGATTGGTGATGGCGGAATCCGTTTCTCCGGTGATTTCGCCAAGGCAATCGTTGCCGGAGCACATACAATCATGATTGGCAGCCTGCTGGCAGGTACCGAAGAAGCGCCCGGTGAGGTTGAGTTGTTCCAGGGTCGGTCATATAAGTCCTACCGTGGCATGGGTTCCCTGGGAGCAATGCAGGAAGGTTCCAAAGACCGTTACTTCCAGTCTGAAGTCGCTGCCGATAAACTGGTACCGGAAGGTATTGAAGGCAGGGTGCCTTATAAAGGACCACTCTCGGGTGTAATCCACCAGTTGGTTGGCGGCCTGCGCTCATCCATGGGTTATGTCGGCTGTGCAACCATCGAAGAGATGCGCACACGCCCGGTATTTGCACAGATTACTGCGGCGGGGATGCGTGAATCACATGCGCATGACATTACTATTACCAAAGAAGCCCCAAATTACAAACTTGGTTAATTATGAGTAATTTATCTGAAAAAATTCATAGTGAGAAAGTCCTGATCCTGGACTTCGGCTCACAGTACACGCAGTTGATTGCCCGCCGGATTCGTGAAATTGGTGTTTACTGCGAAATCTGGTCCTGGGACTCATGTGCCCAGGCGATTGCAGATTTCAAACCATTGGGAATTATCCTTTCCGGCGGTCCGGAAACTGTCACCGGAAGCGATACTCCACGGGCAGCTGAGAGTATCTGGAGCCTGGGTGTGCCAGTGCTGGGTATCTGCTACGGCATGCAAACCATGGCGCAGCAACTCGGTGGAAGGGTTGAGGCCCACGATGAAAAAGAATTTGGCTACGCTGAAGTCTCGATCGAAAATGCCGGTAGTTTGCTCAGCGGTATTTCCGATTCGTCGACCGAAGAACACACTGGTTTGCTGGATGTCTGGATGAGTCACGGTGACCGGGTTACCATGCTTCCAGAGGGTTTCTCTTTACTCTGTTCTTCAGACTCTGCCCCGATTGCCGGTATGGCGGACGAAGACCGTCATTATTATGGTCTGCAGTTTCATCCAGAGGTGACCCACACCAAACAGGGCGATGCCATCCTGCGCCGCTTCCTGCTGGAAATCTGCGGCCTTAATGGCCTGTGGACTACGGCAAATATAATTGCTGACGACCTCGTTAGTATACGTAAACAGGTTGGTAACCAGCATGTACTGCTGGGTTTGTCGGGTGGAGTAGATTCATCAGTGGTTGCCGCGCTTTTACATGAAGCCATTGGTGATCAGCTGACCTGTGTTTTTGTGGATACCGGCTTATTGCGCTACAAAGAACCCGAGCAGGTAATGGATACTTTCGCTGAACATATGGGTGTCAAAGTTATCAAGGTTGAAGCACGCCAGCGTTATCTTGATGCGCTAAAGGGAGTGCATGATCCGGAAGCCAAGCGTAAGATCATCGGCAACCTGTTTATTGACATTTTTGAAGAACAGGCTGACGCCCTGGAGAACGTTGGGTTCCTCGCCCAGGGTACGATCTATCCTGATGTTATCGAATCTGCTGCCTCCGCTACCGGCAAAGCCCATCTGATTAAGTCACACCATAACGTCGGTGGTTTACCGGAAGAGATGAAGCTTGAGCTGGTTGAGCCGTTGCGCGAACTGTTTAAAGATGAAGTCCGCCGGGTCGGGGTTGAAATGGGCCTGCCGCGGGAAATGGTCTATCGGCATCCGTTCCCCGGACCGGGCCTTGGTATTCGTATACTGGGTGAAGTGCGGGAAGAGTACCTGGAGCCACTGGCCAAAGCCGATAATATTTTTCTTGAAGAATTGCGCAAACATGACCTCTATGATCAGGTAAGCCAGGCTTTTGCTGTGTTTTTGCCGGTGAAGTCGGTAGGTGTAGTCGGTGATGCACGGCGTTATGAATGGGTT
The DNA here is from genome assembly GCA_015222805.1 of Pseudomonadota bacterium. Classification (GTDB taxonomy): domain Bacteria; phylum Pseudomonadota; class Gammaproteobacteria; order Xanthomonadales; family SZUA-36; genus SZUA-51. The sequence goes on along the minus strand of JADFVZ010000099.1, from coordinate 1,817 downwards.
ATTGCCTTGCGTGCGGTTGAAACCATCGATTTTATGACCGCTCGCTGGGCCAATTTGCCCTATGACTTCCTCGACCATGTGTCTCGCCGCATCATTAATGAAATCAGTAGTATTTCCCGTGTGGTTTACGATATTTCGGGTAAACCGCCGGCAACCATTGAGTGGGAATAGGCTGGTAAATGCCGGTATTTGACAGTATTGATGAGGCATGGATGCTGGAAGCTCTGGCATTGGCATCTGAAGCCGAAGCGGCTGGTGAAGTGCCGGTTGGCGCTGTACTGGTCCGGGATGGTGAAGTTCTGGGAGAAGGCCGTAACCGGGTAATTGAAGATTCCGATCCGGGTGGTCACGCAGAACTGGTAGCCCTTCGGGATGCCGGTCAATGGGCGGCAAACTATCGTTTACCCGAGACTACATTGTATGTCACCCTGGAACCCTGTTGCATGTGTGCCGGTGCGATAATCCATGCACGGGTTAAGCGAGTTGTTTATGCAGCAACTGATCCTAAAACGGGAGCTGCAGGCAGCCAGTTTGATGTACTTACCTCGGACAAACACAACCACCAACCGATCGTCGAGGGTGGATTACTGGCTAACGAGGCAAGTGCCCAATTGAAAAGTTTTTTTGCTGCCCGGCGTAAGGTACATTAACCGTAGTGGTAGGCTGCGTTAGCCACCGGCGTAACGCACCGGGTGGCGAGTACATTTAGCTCTACCGGGTAACGGAAAGTGCCGGTTCATTCGCAGGCTTAACGTAGCCTACAAAACCTAACAGGAGTAGCTAATGTCCAAAGACCAGGCGGAAACAGGTCATCTGCAAGAGTTGCTTTCCCGGGTCGGGGCAGGCCTGGATGAATACCTCAAGTTTGAGCATACTGATGCCTTGCATCCGGGTAAGGACTGGCGTGAAAACCTGGATATACCGCTACCACAGAGAGGAGCGGGTATTGATGCTGTTACCAGTGAATTAATCACCCAGGTTATCCCCAATGGTTCGGCAGTTGCAAAGCCGGGTTTTTCTGCTTTTATAACTACCGGTGCGACCAGTGCCGCAACCCTGGCAACAACGGCAGCCAACATTGCTTCTCCACAGCGCTATATGCGCACGGCATTTAATTTTCTGGAAGAGCTTTCCCTGCAGTGGCTGGCAGAGATGTGCGGTGTCGGCAATCTTAAAGGGGTTTATAGTAGCGGTGGCTCGGTTGCCAACCTTATTGCCCTTGGCGGTGCCAGGCAGCATGCCTTTGAGAAGCTTGGTATTGACCCTGCCGCAAACGGTGTGGATCGGCCGGTTAGAATTTATGCCAGTGAAGAATGCCATCACACTATCCAGCGCTCTGGTGGTGTACTTGGTGTTGGTAGGCGGGCGGTGAAAGCGATTGCCTGCGATCTAGAGGGAAGGATGCTGGTGTCGGATTTATGCAAGGCAATTGCAGAAGACCGGGAGCAGGGTATTTTACCGATGGCGATCGTTGCCAGTGCAGGGACGACCAACACAGGTGCGATTGATCCACTGCAGGCCATTGGTGAAATCGCTAAAGAAAATAAGATATGGTTTCATGTAGATGGTGCCTATGGTTTGCCTGGGATCCTTGATGAGCGCATCAGTCATTTGTATAAAGGCCTGGAGATGGCAGATTCGGTGATTGTAGATCCGCATAAATGGCTGGGGGCATCTGTCGGGGTAGCGGCTACATTTGTGCGCGACCGTGAACTGTTGTTGCGCGCTTTTACCCAGGAACCTGCAGATTACCTTGAAGGCTCTGTCGATCAGGCGGACAGCCCATCTGCTGTTATTGAGCATTCAATGGATGATTT
>JADFVZ010000098.1 GCA_015222805.1 Pseudomonadota bacterium | reverse complement strand
TCCGGTGTTAGTAACTCACCCCAGTCTGTCCTCTCTTCCATGCTGTTGATCAACTCAGGACCGACATAATTATTCCCTTCACGTAACTGCCAGCCACCACCGAGTGCCTTGTAAGTGGCCACCAGGCTGGAGACAACCTGGCCGCGTGCAGATGTGAGCGAATCCTGTTGTGCCAGCAACGCGGTTTGGGTATTGAGAACCCGGGTATAGTCGCTAGCACCCTGATTGTATTGCTCCAGCGCCAAATTAACCGCGCGGCTTGAGGCGGTGACCGCTTCTTGTAGGAATTTAACTTGTTCCTGGGTACGCAGGAAACCTTGCAAGCCGTCCTGGACTTCCTTGGCCGCGGCCAGTGCGGTGTTTTGATATGAGGTCACTGCCTGCTCGAAACGGGCATCCTGAACCCGGACATTATTCTTGATCCGGCCATAATTAAAGATATTCCATTTAAAGAATGGGGTGATGAATCCGGTGGTTCCTCCAGAATCAAACATATCTGAAAAACCGGTTCCAGCCAGGCCAATAGATCCTGCCAGGACAAAGCTGGGATAAAGGTCCGCCTTGTTGATACCAATCGCCGCACTCTGTGCCGCTGCCGCCATTTCTGCTGCACGCACATCCGGTCTGCGCCGCAGTAGTTCGGCCGGAATTCCAACCGCAACCGTTTCCGGTGCAACGGGGATTTTTCCCGATTCACCCAACAGGGACTCCAGATTACTCGGTGGCATGCCGAGCAGGAAACTCAGTGTATTACGGGTACGTTCGAGGTTGAGCGTAAAGATAGGGATAAGGGCCTGGGTGTTATACAGAAGCCCCCGGGCTTGCTGGACATCCAGTTCCGATGTGGCACCCAGTTTGAATCGGGTATCTGCCAGGTGCAGCGCCCGTTGCTGAATTTTTACATTAGCACGGGTGAAATCAATCCGTTCTTCCAGCGTGCGGATACTCGTATACAGGGCCGCAACATCACCGGTCAATGTCACCAGAACTGCATCATAATTAAGCATGTTCGCCGCCAGGTTCGCATCCGCAGCTTCCACCCCGCGACTGAACTTACCCCAGATGTCTGCTTCCCAGGTAGCATCAAAACTAGCGGACCAAACGCCGTTAGTGCGATCCACACCTGCCAGTACATCACCCGGAAGGTTGGAAAGTGGGGGTGAATTGATGCTACTGCGACTGTAAGCATAGCCGGCACCAACCGATTGGGCCTGCGGATACTTCAAACCACCGGCAATGCCCAGTTGGGCACGAGCTTCCATAACCCGCAAACCGGCAACCTGCAAACCGAGGTTTTGTGAATAAGCCGCATCGATCAAATTTGTAAGCACCGGGTCGGAAAATACTTCCCACCAGTCCTGGTAAACACTTGATGATGTATCGACAGTATCAGTGTCCGCCTCAAGCCATGTGTCAGCTACCGGGACATCGGGTTTTACAAAATCAGGGCCAACGGTTGTGCAGCCGGAGACCAGAAACAGGCTGGCCATGGCCAACGTTGTGATTGTAGTAAATTTACTAAAGCCAGTTGAGTACATATTTCTTCCCAGACCTTATGGTGAAGTCAGGTAACCGGTCCAGGCGCTGATGCGCATGGTTACCTTAGTGATAACATGGAAGGCGTTACCCTTTTCAGTATAGACACCAATTATCTTTGCACCAGCGCTTTGTGGCAGTCCCTCTGCCTCGGCCAGATCATCAAACTCAACAGCTACTGTCCAGCGACTGTTTTCTGGCTGCCCTGTCAGTACCTCCATCCTGCTATTGGCACTTAGTTGGGAAGTGCCTGATCCCCGCGCAATGCGGATAATTTTTCCGGCATAAACTTTTCCAGGCCTGGAAATAAACACCATTTCAACTGGGTCATCAATATTGATATAGCGGATGGCACTCTGACTGAAAGATGCCAGCACAGTTTGGGTCTCAGCGGAAACAAAAGACATGGGTGATGCCAGGGGTACTGTGGTCACATAGTTACCGGGCCGCAGTTGCAGATTGAAAACATAGCCCTCATAGGGGGCACGAACAACGGTTTCATCAAGCATCCACTGAGCACTACCCAGCTGTGCGTTGAGACTGGCAATACCAGCCACGGCCGCTGCCAATTTAGCATTCCATTGATCCAGCTGGGACTGCGCACCTGCTGAGGCCCTGACTAACCCACTTGCACGTTTAACTTCGATGGCTGCCAGATCCTTCTGTGCCACAGCCTGATCGATGGCTGCCTTCAGCTGATCAACTGTAAACTGGTAAGGAGTCGGGTCAATTTTAAATAATATATCGCCTTTATTCACAACCTCCGTGCCCTCAATGGGAACCTCGATCACTACGCCTCTTACGTTAGGAACAATAGGAATAACATACTGAAATTTCCTTCCATCACCAGTGGTTGGTGCAAAAGTCCACCAGGCGAAAATAATGGCGCCTATCAGGACAACACCCACACCGGCAAAGATGGATATGTTTTTGGGGCTGGTCTTAAATAGTTTCAGCTTCTTGAAGAAGAGGAAATAAAATGACGCATAAATTAGGCTAATGATTGCAATCATGACTTACCTCCTGCCTGTAGCTGCCGCAACTGGGATTCTAGGTTTTCTACCTGTTGCTGCAGTTCGCTATCGCTGGCAGCCGGCTTGTAATAAGCCCAGACGACGGCAATAAACCAGCCCAACCCCATGGTGATCAACCCGATCCAGCTCAGAGCAGTAATCGCCTGAACCTGCGGATGGTTGCGTTTACGCGCAATATTCCCCGGCATATTCCCCAGGAATACAACCAGCCAGATAGTGAAGCCAAGCAATAATGCGATGACAATCAATGCAAAGATATCAAGAATCATATTTTTTACCTTTTGGTAGTCAAGCTGAACAATATTTTGAAATTAATGGTATCCAGACCTTATCTGCTACAAAATGAATCAGAAACTTATCTACTGTGACTGCAATTACAATCCGACTGGACTACTGGCTTACATTGAGAGTTCATACAACGAAGCTCAATCTCAAGATCGAAAAGATACCATAGGGTTGTTGGATTCTATTGTTTATTCAAATCAATATTTTACCATTATAGCCCAAACAGAAGATTTTACTGCGCTTGGATCCAAACAATAAATCCAGTTACTGATTAAAAGTGTCCGTTGAACTGGGGGAGGTTCCGTCTGACCGGAATTAATCTGTTTGTTAAGACTTACTGCTCCCACACCAGTTCACCATCAAGCCAGGTTTGCAACACCCTGGTTGAAGGTATTTCGGCCACATCCACCTTCATCAAGTCACGATCCAGCACAATAAAATCCGCACGTTTACCAGGCTCCAGCGAACCGACCATATTTTCCATAAACCCCGCATAGGCGGCATCGAGTGTAAACCCACGCACGGCTTCTTCACGGGTTAATATTTGCTCTGGATACCAGCCGACATCGGGCCAACCCCTGCTATCTTGCCGGGTTACAGCGGCGTAGATCCCCAGCATCGGATTAACCTCCTCAACCGGAAAATCAGAACCTAGCGCCAGGCGGGCACCGGAATCCAGCAGGGAACGCCACGCATAAGCATACTGTGTTCGTTCAGGGCCAAGCCGGGCTTCAGCCCAATACATATCACTGGTGGCGTGGGTTGGCTGCATAGCAGCAATGATGCCGAGCTTTGCGAACCTTGGAATATCCTCTGCCGTCAGTGTTTGTGCATGTTCAACCCGGTGACGGCCCGGGTTATCAGGGTGTTTATTGATAGACGCTTCCAGAGCATCAAGAGCAACCCGATTACCTTTGTCTCCAATGGCGTGTACCCCAACCTGAAAACCGCAGGTAATTGCCTTGTCTACCTGCACTTGAAATGTTTCCGGCTGCATAAACAAAAGACCCGAATTCCCCGGATCATCAGAATAATCACTTAACAGCGCCGCCCCGCGACTGCCCAGAGCACCATCAATATAAAGTTTTACCGAGCGCATAAATAGTTGCCCTGAGGCATCATTCACCGCACCGTTTTTACATAGCCAGTCCAGCGTTTCACCGGCACCATCAGTCATGGCGTATACCCGGACAGGGAAATTTCCATTTTTAATCCGCTGCTGATAGAGTTCTATTGTCTGCCGATTGATACCCGGATCGTGGACTCCTGTCAGGCCAAAACTAACCATCTGACGCAATGCCAGATCCAACGATGTCTGGAATAATTCCGGTGAAATATCCGGCACAGTTTTTTGTACCAGTCCCATTGCACCATCAACCAGCACACCGGTTGGCTGCTGATTGTTATCGCGGTGAATTTTTCCACCGACAGGCTGCCAGTCACCTGATAAATCCTGATCTGCCATAGCCAGTGCCGCACTATTCGCCCAACCTGCATGGCCATCAATACGTCGTAACCAGACCGGTCGATCAGGGAATTCCTTATCCAGGACCGCACGCTCCGGAAATGCCTGCACAGGCCAGTCATTCTGATCCCAACCACGCCCTAGCAACCAGTCACCCGGCGGTAAGTTTTCCGCGTGTTCATGCAGTTTGCGCATCACATCCTGTTTACTGGTCGTGCCCTGCAACTGCGCCTGCGACAGGCTTAAAGCAAGACCATAAAGATGGGCGTGAGAATCGATTAAGCCGGGGATTACGGTCTTGCCCTGCAGGTCAATTGACTTCGCATCTGGATGCTTTTGTCGCAACTGCTCCCCATTACCAACAAATATAATCTCACCACTACTATCAAATAACATTGCATCGGCTACAGAGAAATCACCATCTATGGTATAAATATTGGCATTATGAATCAGTGTTTGCTCAAGCTCAGCTGGCAGAACAGCAGTTGCAGGGATATCTGTTATTGACTCTTTTTGTTTACATGCAACACCCAGCAGTACAATCAACAACAGGCTAATTTTTCTGATCATAATCCACTCCAAACTAATTAGATAATGCATGCTTTTGAGTTTATCATCTGTGGAATAAGTGGAGTTTCCGGAATATTCGGAGCGATTCAGTTTTACCTTTCAGTGGTGATCAAAGACTGAACTTAACGAATATCTATAAGTACCAATGACTGATCTGGGTACTTCTGAATTATCACTCAGGTCCAGCGGCGGCCTGGCGCCGCCACTGGAACCGTTGATTAACTAGAATTTTGCTGTGTAAATCCTACTTTACGTCCTTCACGTCGAGGATGACTTTGTGGATTTTGCCAGTAAAACGGGTTTCGTCGCGGCCAATACCGATGCCTTCAGCGACCGGTGTCTGGTTATCGAGGCCGACATCAGCCGTCTCATCCGCGGAGAAAATCAAAGGCTGGGTCTTTTCGATCCTGCCCTCGGCAACGGACTTACCGTTGACGGAAAGAGTGGCCATGCCGCCCTTACCTAAACCGCCACCATCGTAGACAAAGTCCAGTACGATCGTAGCAGCTCCCGCTGGAACCGCGCTGTCTGATGCGACCGTAAAGCGTTCAAGCCCAAGAAAGTTGTAGGTATAGATCGGTTTACCGTCTTGCATGTAAAGCGACCAGCCGCCAAAGCGTCCGCCCTGGGCAAGGATCACACCATTCGCTCCACCCTTCGGAATCTCAAGCTTGGCTGTGATTGTCTTCGAGCGGTTCTTCACATTCATGAAGGTGTTCTCCAGCATGCCATCCATACCGTCATATAGCGTAAGCGAAGTTCGATCACCCAACAGGTCCGGACGGCCTGCAATAGCAGGATTCATCCGTGCAATGACCCGATCGTCGATCGGCAAGGCGTGATATTTTTCAGCTTCACTCATGAACAGTGCCTCCAGTTCGACAAGCTTTTCCGGGTATTTTTTAGCCAGGTTGTTGGCCAGGCTGAAATCCTCATTAACATTGTACAAATCCCAGGTGTCTGTTTCTAACGGAGGCATGTTGACGGCCTCCCAGGGCGCCCGGTGAAGTGTTCGTGCAAACCAGCCTTCGTGATAAACCGCACGGTTACCAAACATTTCAAAATACTGGGTCGTGTGCCGTTCTTTGGCCTTTGCATCGTTGAACGTATACAGGAGGCTCGTGCCTTCAATTGGTATCTGGGGTGTGCCATTCACGCTTATAGGCTCGGGCAATCCGGTTGCTTCGAGGATAGTCGGTGCAATGTCGATAACATGGCCAAACTGGCTGCGCAGTCCGCCTTTCTCCTTGATGCCATTAGGCCAGTGGATGATCATTCCGTTGCGGGTGCCGCCGAAGTCTGATGCTACCTGCTTGGTCCACGAAAAAGGTGCATCAAAAGCCACCGCCCAACCAGCCGCCATGTGCGGGAAGGTCTCAGGACCGCCCCACTCGTCAATCAGCGGTAAAAGATCTTCAACCTTCTCGGTAACGTTGTTGAAATAAGTCATTTCGTTATACATGCCAACGAAGCCGCCTTCGGCACTGGTACCGTTGTCACCGGCTATGTAGATGATCAGCGTGTTATCCAACTCACCAATTTCCTCAATCGCATCAATGAGACGGCCTATTTCATAGTCAGTCTGCTCCAGGAATCCACCGAATACCTCTGCCTGACGGGTGAACAGGCGTTTTTCGTCAGCGGACAGGGCATCCCAGTCCTTAATCTCCTCAGGCTTTGGGGGTAGCTTGGTGTTTGCAGGAATCAGGCCTTTCTCTTTCTGTCGTGCAACTGTTTTTTCACGTATGTCATCCCAACCCGCGTCAAACCTGCCCTTATACTTCTCGATCCACTTCTTGGGAACATGATGCGGTGCGTGTACTGCACCGGTTGCGAAATACATGAAGAAAGGTTTATCCGGTGTCATTGACTGTTGGGCTTTTACCCAGCCAATTGCCTGGTTGGTCATATCAACTGTGAAATGGTAACCCTCCATCTTTGGTGGAGTAACCCGGGTGACACCATCGTAAATCAGCGGATACCACTGATCCGTCTCACCGCCAATGAAACCATAGAACTTGTCAAAACCCTGGTGGGTAGGCCAGCGATCAAAGGGACCTGAGATGCTGGTCTCCCATGCTGCGGTCTCGTGCCACTTACCAAAGGCGCCTGTGCTGTAGCCGTTCAGACGCAGCATCTCAGCCAGTGGGGCAACGCTGTTTGGAACCTGACCGGTGTTACCGGGGAATCCTGTCGAGGACTCCATAATTGAACCGGTATTGGTGGTGTGATGATTACGGCCGGTCTTGAGCGCATTCCTGGTCGGTGAGCACAGCGCCGTTGTGTGGAAATTATTGTAGGCGATACCTTGGGCAGCGAGCTTGTCGAGCGTAGGCGTCTGTATCGGCCCCCCGAATGTGCTGGGACCACCAAAACCAATATCATCAATCAGCACGATGACAACATTAGGTGCATGCTTAGGTGCCTTGACCTCGAAAAACGGTGGTGCTTTTACGTTACGCACGTCAAGTTGACTGTAGGTTGGCCGTTCCGGCTCCTGGATTGGCAGGGAAGTGCGGTCGAGCTTTCCCTGTGTCGAAGCTGCCGAGCTTAACCCGGCCAGTAATGTCGTTGCCAAACATACTGCTTTAAAGGCAAATTGCTGCATGAAATATCTTCCTGGGATTCTAATCTGGTGTTTGAGAGTGAGTTCAATAGTGGTTTTTCTGATGCTGGAATAATACAACCTAATACTCCACACCATTTGTGTTTTTGCGACACAATCTGTGTGTCAGAATATCACACCATCAGATAACTAGCTGAAGTAATTGGTGCTGACAAGAGGAGTCTAATCTCTGACCTACGCATTAGGGATGCATTAGTGCATTTTACCGCCTATATAAATCAATGTATTACAAGTTCTGTTTTTAGTGCTTATGTTGATAAGGGGTGATAAGCGCTGAGCAGACCCCCTTAAATCCCCCACAATGCAAAAAGCCTGCTATCAAATATTTCTCTGAATTAACTGCTTTAAATAGTTGTACACTATGTGCGCGGTGTGTACCATACACACATGAAGAGTAGAGACATAATCAAGCAACTAAAAAACGATGGTTGGGAACTGAGAGGCGTTAAAGGCTCACATCATGTATTTACTCATCCAGAACGTCTCGGTCACATCAGCGTTCCACACCCAAAAAAGGATTTAGGTAAAGGGTTGGTCCAGAAACTATTAAAACAGGCAGGTTTAAAATGAGATACCCAATAGCAATTGAGAAAGGAGACAAAAAGCACGCATTCGGTGTAGTTGTTCCGGATCTACCCGGGTGTTTTTCTGCGGGTGACACAATGGATGAGGCAATCGACAACAGCATCGAGGCCATTGAGTTGTGGTTAGAAACCACGCTTGAGGATGGCGGCTCAATACCAGACTCATCGGCCATTGAAAAATGGCAAAAGGACCCAGAGTATTCAGGATGGATTTGGGCCATAGTTGGAGTTGATCTGGCAAAGCTCTCGAGCATCAGCAAGAGAATAAACATCACAGTACCAGAAAGGGTTTTGTCCTTGATCGACAAAGCTGCTACCAGGCAAGGTGAAAGTCGGTCTGGGTTTTTGGTTCGTGCAGCACTGGATGCGATTGAGCACGGGACAGTAGTAAAATAAAAAGTCCGGTGCGGTAGCTACTCGCTAGGACTGCGGAAAGCATTTCAGTTAACAGAGGCAATGAACAAGGAGTTTGACGCTGTATTTCCTGTGCTAGATATTTTCAAGAAAGAAATAAGTGATATTTAGAACTATTCTTATTCCAAAAAGATTATTTCTCTAATTTTATTTCCCAACAATATTTTGCTAAGTTATTGTCGCCCTAGTTGGTCAACACAAGTTAAATAATGTCATTAGCTTGTAGCTCCCCATATAGTTGATTAGTGATGGTGTTCTAAGTTAAATATAAGTCTTGGGCACGCTGGAAAAGCACACCGGTTCCCAGATGCCGTTAATACATGTTTCTAGGTTGAAGGGGTGGGGTGTTTGTTTTTTAATCATCTGAATCCACTTTAGTCATGATTTTGATTTAGGCGGAAGTTCCTGCACATTCCGGATCAATATTCAGCACAAACACTGAGGGTGGAAATTTGAGTGCAACACAACAGCCTTGTCTCATAAATCACTATCCAGGTACAGATACTTTTGGAAGCCTATAAATGTGTCCTTAATATGTTCTACGCTACCCAACTCTCTT
>JADFVZ010000097.1 GCA_015222805.1 Pseudomonadota bacterium | reverse complement strand
TGCCTGTTTCACCAGCGTTTCTCGACCAATACAGCACCTATGTGGAAATACGCACAACCCTTCCGTTACCTGGCTCACAATGGAGAAATCAATACTATTTCCGCTAATCGCCGCTGGTCCATTGCGCGCAAGAAAAAACTGTTTACGCCACTGATTCCGGACTTGACCCAGTTAAGTCATGTGGTTAATCAGAGTGGTTCAGACTCATCCTCGCTGGATAATATGCTTGAGGTCCTGCTCGCCGGCGGCATGGATATTTTCCGTGCCCTGCGCCTGTTGATACCGCCCGCATGGGCGCACCGTAAAAACATGGACCCTGAACTGCGGGCATTCTATGAATTTAATTCCATGCATATGGAACCCTGGGATGGTCCGGCCGGGATAGTAATGACCAATGGTTCGAAAGTAGCCTGCACCCTGGACCGCAACGGCCTGCGTCCAGCCCGCTATGTTATCACCAAAGACCGCATCCTCACCGTCGCATCCGAGGTAGGCGTCTGGGATTACAAAGAAGCAGATGTCATTGAAAAAGACCGCGTTGGCCCCGGGGAGATGCTCGCTGCCGACACTGCCACCGGTGAAATCTGGCGAACCACTAAAATTGACGATCGTCTCAAAGGCCGTCACCCTTACCTTGAATGGCTGCGTGAAAACACCATTCGCCTGCGCTCCAATAAAAAACTGGAGCAGGAAGGTGCCGACCGATATATCGCCAGCGAAATTGAGCATTTACCGGTATACCAGAAGCTGTTCAACCTCAGTACTGAAGAGCGCGAACAGGTGATCGAGGTGATGGCAAATGAATCCCAGGAGCCTACCGGCTCCATGGGTGATGACACCCCAATCGCGGTACTCTCACATAAACCCCGCAATCTGTACGACTATTTCCGCCAGCAGTTCGCCCAGGTAACTAATCCACCGATAGACTCACTGCGCGAAGGCTCAGTAATGTCACTGGAGATCTGCTTTGGGCGCGAACACAATATTTTCTCAGAAACCAACGGCCTGGCCTACCGGGCAATTATTTCCAAACCCATATTAAATTACGCAAAGCTGAAACAGCTTAAAGCCCTTGATCAAAAACACTACCAGTTCAACGAACTATCGCTGAACTACCCGAAGGATCAGGACTTAAAAACGGCCATAGTAGAACTCTGCGATAAGGCAGTCGAGGCGGTTGAAAACGGCTGTGTCATTTTGCAGTTAAGCGATCGGGATATCAGTATAGACACGCTGCCTATGCATGCGACCCTGGCCGTCGGTGCGGTTAACCAACGCCTGATTGAAGAACACCTGCGCCTGGACACTAATATTATTGTCGAAACAGCCACTACTCGGGATGCGCACCACTTTGCAGTACTAATTGGCCTCGGGGCTACTGCTATTTATCCCTATCTATCGCTGCAGGTTATCAACCAACTGCACCTTAACGGCCAGATTCAACCCAATTTGATAAATGCCCGGGTCAATTACTTCAAAAGCATCAATAAGGGCTTGTTGAAAATTATTTCAAAAATGGGAATTTCTACCATTTCCAGCTATCGCAACGCGCGTTTATTTGAAATCATCGGCCTCGGGCAGGATGTTATGGATCTGTGTTTTACCGGCATGGACTCAAGGATCGGCGGTGCAACCTTTGCAGACCTGCAGGGTGATAGCTGGCTGATTCAGAAAAAAGCCTGGAATACCCGCTTCAGTATTGAAAGAAGCGGCCAGCTGAAATATGTTCATGGCGGTGAATACCACAGCTATAACCCTGATGTTGTCAGCTTGCTGCAGCAAGCCGTTAACAGTGGAGAGCAGGCGGATTACCAGCTATATGCCGATGCGGTGAATAATCGCCAAATATCATCGTTGCGGGACCTGATGCAATTGAAACTCGCTAAAACTCCATTAGAAAATGGAAAAGTCGAGGCAGCTGAAAATATCCTCAAACGTTTTGATTCAGCCGGCATGTCCATCGGTGCACTCAGCCCGGAGGCCCATGAAGCCCTGGCAATTGCAATGAACACCATTGGTGGACGTTCAAATTCCGGCGAGGGTGGGGAAGACCCAGCTCGTTTCAACAGTGAAAGAAATTCAAAAATCAAACAGGTTTCCTCCGGTCGCTTCGGCGTCACCGCCCACTACCTGGTAAATGCAGAAGTATTGCAGATCAAGGTTGCCCAGGGTGCCAAACCAGGTGAAGGCGGCCAGTTGCCGGGGGCAAAAGTTACTGTTGAAATTGCTGAGCTGCGAAATTCCACACCCGGGGTAACGCTGATTTCTCCACCACCCCATCACGACATTTATTCTATTGAAGATATTGCCCAGCTGATCTTCGATTTAAAGCAGGTCAATCCGAAAGCCTATATTTCGGTGAAACTGGTCTCCGGTCCCGGGGTCGGCACTATAGCTGCCGGGGTTGCCAAAGCCTATGCTGACATGATTACCATTGCCGGACACGACGGCGGCACTGCTGCCAGCCCGTTAAGCTCGGTTAAGTATGCCGGCACTCCCTGGGAACTTGGTCTTGCCGAGGCACATCAAGCATTGGTAGAGAATGACCTACGCGATCGCATTTGCCTGCAGGTTGATGGTGGTTTAAAAACCGGATTGGATGTTATTAAAGGTGCCATACTTGGTGCTGACAGTTTCGGTTTCGGTACCGGCCCGATGATTGCCCTTGGTTGTAAATACCTCAGAATTTGCCATTTAAATAACTGCGCAACCGGAATCGCCACCCAGAATAAAACCCTGCGAGATGAGCACTTCCTCGGCCTGCCCGAAAAAGTGATCAATTACTTTGAATTTGTTGCCAATGAAACCCGCGAATGGCTGGCTAAATTAGGCGTTTCCAGCCTCGATGATCTCATTGGGCGCACCGACCTGTTGCAACTGCTGCCGGGTGATACCGCCAAACAACAGCACCTGGATCTAAGCAGTATCCTTACTGCTGCCAAACGCCCGACCACGGGTGCGGCACATTATATGGGTGTACGCAATCACCCCTTCGACAAAGGCGAATTGAATCAGAAAACACTCACCGACGTACAGGCGCTGATTGGGACTAACACCCTGATTTCGCTTGACTACGAAATCAAAAATTATGACCGTTCTGTGGGTGCCACATTATCCGGCTTCCTCGCCACACAAACTGGCTACAAAACTGAGTACATCCAACTCAATTTCACAGGCACAGCCGGACAAAGTTTTGGCGCCTGGAATTATTCGGGCATGAACCTGAACATCGAGGGTGATGCCAACGATTATGTTGGCAAGGGAATGTCGGGTGGGACTATCTGTATATTTGCACAGCAAAACATTCAATACGTTGCCAGTCGCAGCACCATTATCGGCAACACTTGCCTTTACGGTGCAACCGGAGGGCGTTTATTTGTCGCCGGACAGGCGGGCGAACGATTCGCGGTTCGAAATTCCGGGGTCACTACTGTTGTAGAAGGTGTTGGCGATCACGGCTGTGAGTATATGACCGGCGGTGTTGTGGTAATCCTTGGACCTGTAGGTGAAAACTTTGCCGCAGGCATGACCGGCGGACTGGCAATCGTACTGGATACCAATGACATCCTCGAACAGCAAACCAATATGGAGCTGGTTGAGATAATCAATATGGTTGATAGCGAGACCCCAAAATATGAAGACTTGCTACGTGCCTTAATTGCCAAACATATCGAAAAAACCAACAGCCCCTGGGCACGGAAAATAGTGGCTAATTTTGATAACTACCTAGATGCCTTTAAGCTGGTTATTCCCAAGCCTGCTGCCGGAGTTCCGGCAAGACCGCCGGTGGAGGCCACAGCCAATCCCCGGTCCATTCCATTGAGGAGCATCGAATGAAATCGAATCTCTTCGAAAATCACTTTGATCCAAACGATAACCTGACCTTCCTGAAATTCGAGCGTGGCGGGATTGCAAAACGGGACAGTAATAAACGTCGTTTTGACTTCAAGGAAGTCTACCGTGATGCTGCCGGTGATGACCTTTGCCAGCAATCAGGTCGCTGCCTGGATTGCGGAAATCCCTACTGCGAATGGAAATGCCCGTTGCATAATTACATTCCTAACTGGCTGGAACTGGTTGCCAAAGGCCAGTTCCAGCAAGCCGCAGAATTAATGCATGAAACTAACCCGCTGCCCGAAATCTGCGGGCGGGTCTGCCCGCAAGACCGTTTGTGCGAACAGGCCTGCACCCTGAACACCGGATTTGGTGCAGTTACCATCGGTGCTATTGAAAAAAATATTACCGACCGGGCATTGGATAATAACTGGCGCCCTGACCTGTCAAAAGTTAAAGCCACTGGAAAGACTGTCGCAATTGTAGGCGCAGGTCCAGCGGGCCTGGGTTGTGCAGAACTGCTGGTACGCAACGGGGTAAAACCCGTCGTCTTCGACCGCCATCCGGAAATTGGCGGCCTGCTGACTTTTGGTATTCCCGAGTTCAAGCTGGAAAAAGCAGTGATCCGCAAACGCCGTCGGTTTCTGGAAGATATTGGTGTGGAATTCAGGCTGAATACTGAAATTGGTAAAGACCTGGAAATAAAAACACTGCAAAATGACTATGATGCCATTTTCCTCGGCATGGGCAGCTACACTCCAAATGATGGCAAGCTGGCCGGTCGCGATGCCGTCGGGGTATTAAAATCCCTCGATTACCTGATCGGTAATGTCAATCATCATCAGTCCTATGAAATGGCGGACTATCCCTATACCAACCTGCAGGGCAAACGTGTGATTGTCCTCGGTGGTGGCGACACCGCAATGGATTGCGTACGTTCCGCGGTTCGCCAACAAGCCAGTTCAGTCAAATGTATTTACCGCCGAACTGAAAATGACATGCCGGGATCCCGGCAGGAAGTTCAGAATGCCAAAGAAGAAGGGGTCGAGTTTATTTTTCACCTGCAACCTGTCGAAATACTCAGTAACAAAGATGGTGTAACCGGCATTAATTTCAAAGCAACAGATACTCATGAAAGCCCTGGCGAGGAGGTGTTGATAGAGGCTGACAATGTCATCATAGCCTTCGGCTTCCAGGCAAGCCCAGCGAACTGGTTCAAGGGACTCGGTATTGAGCAGGACCAGTGGGGTCGGGTAACAACCCTGAAAAAGCCTGCGGCCTCAAATGATCCCATCCTGCCCTACTCACAGCAGACCCACATCGAGGGTGTATATGCCGGCGGCGATATGGTTCGCGGTGCCGACCTGGTGGTCACAGCCATTGCCGAAGGCAGGCAGGCTGCCCGTGAAATTATGGACTGGTTGAAAATTTAGTTTTTTATCAAGAGGTAAAAATGGCAAAAGCATTAGGTGTAGGTGGCATCTTTTTTAAAGCTAAAGATCCTGGAAAACTGGGGGCCTGGTATCAGCAGCACCTGGGCATTCCCGTGGACCCGAGTTATGGAGGTACCACCTTCAAACCTGAGTCCATGCACAAAGACGGGTGTACCGTGTGGGCTCCATTCAAACAATCCACCGATTACTTTGAACCCTCAGATCAAAGCTACATGATCAACCTGGTCGTAGATAATCTTGAAGAAGCGCTGGCACAGGTTAAAGCTGGCGGGGCTGAACTGGTTGGTAAACCAGAGGACTATGATTACGGCCTGTTCGGCTGGTTCCTTGACCCTGAAGGCAACAAAGTTGAGCTGTGGGAGCCGAAACAAGCCAAACCACCTGAGCCGGAGCAGGCTTGAATCAGACCCAGGACAGCAGGTCTAATACACCCCCGAGATTCAGCTGAGATTATATGCAAATGAGTAGATGGTTAGAAGAAACACAGTTAACAGGTGAAAGGGTTGTCCTCTTGCCATTGCAGCGTAATCACGCAAGCCACCTGGTTGAGGCCGCAGCAGACGGAAAACTCTGGGATTTGTGGTTTACCCTGGTACCATCAAAATCCACAATCAACAATTACATTGATTTTGCCCTCGACGAAAAAGACCAGGGACGCTCCCTGTCCTTTGTTGTAGTTGATAAAGCAACAGGCAATATCATTGGCAGCACCCGCTATTGCAATGCCACCCCAGAGCATAAACACCTCGAGATCGGCTATACCTGGTATGCCAAAAGCTACCAACGAACATGTATAAATACTGAGTGTAAATACTTACTGCTCAGCCATGCTTTTGAAAAACTCGGGGCAATTGCGGTCGAGTTCAGGACCCATTGGCACAACCACCCTTCAAGGGCTGGCATCCTCAGGTTAGGTGCTAAACAGGATGGTGTTATACGCAATCACCAGATCTCTGCTGATGGCTCTTATCGCGATACCGTAGTGTTTTCGATCCTCGAAAATGAATGGCCTGCAGTAAAAAAATCCCTGGGATTTAAACTCGAGACATAACCCGGGTAAACCCTTACGGTAGGGAAACAATCTGAATCAGACACTATATTAGATTTAAGTAGCCCTAGCATGCCAGCAACTTTGGAAATAACAACAGGGAATAACTAACAGTGAAAATTGCCGTCACCAGCCAGAATAGAAAGACCATTACTGAACATGCAGGCCGTTGTAGAAAGTTCTGGATATTCAATATCAGAATGAACAAGATCGAAGATAAAGAGCTTATTGAGCTGCCAAAATCACAGTCATTTCATGACAGTTCTGCACGTGAGCCTCATCCACTGGATGATATTGATGTTTTAATTACCGGCGGCATGGGTCGTGGCATGGTCAAGCGCCTTGAACAAAAAAGCATAAAGGCTCTGATGACGAAGGAAAGCGATCCTGAGAAGGCTATATTACGCTACCTGGATAATAGTCATTAAACGCTTCTACATCATCACCAGGATGAAATATAAAACCGGCATTCTAAATAACAGGGAAACACATTTAACCCTTATCAGTAGTAGTAAAGCATATGGCCAACTTCTTAGAAACATTTAATAAATTCTCCCGCATTCCTTTTGGAACTTTCCTGTTCAATAAGGCCATCGGATTTAAGGCCCCATTTTTTGGCAAGATTCACCCGGATATCGTCGAACTGAATAAATCGAGGTGCGTTGTCAGGATGAAAGACCGCTGGGGAATAAGGAATCATATGGGTACGGTAAATGCTGGAGCCATGTGTACCATTGCCGAGTTAACTGCCGGCATGGCCCTTGATGCCACAATACCCAAACACCTGCGCTGGATCCCAAAAAAGATGACGGTTGCTTATCTAACCAAGGGGAAAGGCACTTTGGAAGCCAGCTGTGATTTTGATGAAAGCATAATTCAGGAGGGCGATATTATATTGCCTGTCCTACTTAAAAATACGGATAACATCATCGTATTCACAGCAGATATAACATTTTACATAAGCAAAAAACCAGCTAAATAATCACTATAGCCTCTATCAAGCCGAGGGCTTGTGTCATCTATCCGAGATAACCAATAATAACTCCACGGCGGTAGAACCACAGGTTAAAATAACCTGTTAATTGTGGCTAAAGAAGCAGGAAAAATTATGAGCGATTTACCCAACTGTCCTGAGTGCAACTCAGAATATACCTATGTAGACGGTGCCATGTTTGTATGCCCGGAGTGTGCGCATGAATGGTCACAAAACGCGACTGCTGAGGCAGAAAACACACAACCTGTATACCGGGATGCAAACGGCAATATTCTTAATGACGGAGATACCGTCTCCGTAATTAAAGACTTAAAAATCAGGGGAACATCATCTGTAGTAAAAGTTGGCACCAAAGTTAAAAATATCCGCCTGGTAGAAGGCGACCATGATATCGACTGTAAAATTCCCGGTGTCGGGCCAATGAAACTGAAATCTGAATTTGTAAAAAAAGTTTGATCTGGCTGGCAAACAGTCACAATTTAAAAAGGAGAAAAATATGGACTTAATGAAATTAGGCACCGAATTACTCGGTGACAGCGTGAAAAATATTGACCAAGATGCACTCAGCTCTGCCCTTGGCAGCCTGTTATCGGGCAGCGACGGGAAACTCGACCTGGGCAGTATAGTTTCCGCAATGGATGACAAAGGCCTCGGCTCGATTGCAGAGTCCTGGCTTGGAGATGGCAGTAACAGCCCGATTTCAATGGAACAGATCCAGGAACTCCTGGGCAGTGATAAAATCGCACAGATTGCTTCCCAGCTGAATACCGGAGAAGGCAATTTGCTGGAAAGCTTAAGCACCATGTTGCCTCAGTTAATAGACAAGTCCAGCAGTGGCGACTCACTGTTGGATAGTCTTGGTGGTACAGACGGGCTAATGGATATGGCGAATAAGTTCTTTAAATAAGTGATCAGCTTCACGCGTGGGCATAAATACCCACCCTACTTTACTGTTCCATGTATGAGTTTCTAGCCTGTCAAATTTATTTTGGAACTCAATAACTCTATAATTTCAGCTCTTTGGGTTAGTGCCAGAATCAATAAAATATCACCAGGCCGCGCCCAGCTCAATGCTTTTTCCACACCTTGCAATGGGGAATCTGTGAGGATAATTTTATTTATATCCATCCCCATATTGATAGCATTGCGACGAATAAGCCGGGGCACCTCGTTTAACTCCCTGCCTCTTAGGTGAGACTCGATCTCGCAAATAACCAGGGCATCCGGGCTGGCTTTCATAGAAGACTGCACCAGACCCTTAATCAGCTCGTCTGATCTGTCACCGGCCTGGGACATCAGGATCAGGCGTCTTTTTGCCGGCATGTTGCTTATAGTTTCAACCATGGAATTGAGGCCATGTTCATTATGGGCAAAATCAACAATGGCAGTGATACCGTTAAACTCAAATACATTCCCCCTACCCGGATTATTTTCCGGCGTGCTTGAGAAACTGCTCAAGCCTTTATGAATATATTCAACTTCAATACCCATCGCAGAACAGAGTGCAACTACCCCCATGGCATTGTGGATATTATGTTTAGCCGCACCGGATAAAGTGATAGCAACCTCATTCACTGCAATGACTGGGGTCGACTCACCTTCCCGGTGGTAATAAATTGTCCCGGCATCAACATAGCAGGCAGCGCCACCTGACTGGATATGTGCGCGAATCACCGGGTTATCGGCAAACCATGAGAACCAGACAATGCGGTTATCCAGGGTTTTTGCAAACTCAACACAGCCCTTATCATCTGCATTGATGATGAGGTCCTGTTGCAAGTTAATCGACTGGCGAACAATGAATTTTGCTTCAACCATATCACTAAGGGTATTAATTCCATACTCACCCAGATGATCTTCAGCTACATTGGTGATCAGTACGGCAGTTGCATTATTAACACCGATACCGCGACGCAACATCCCGCCCCGGGCTACCTCTAAAAAAGCCAGCTCGGTGTTTGCGTGACGCAACAATGTACGTGCGCCGCCCGGACCGGAGTAATCGCCGGTATCTAAAATTTCATCGCCTACACGAATATAGTCGGTCGAAGTTATGCCCGCGCTTTTCCCTGCCGCTTTAGCAACAGCACTTGCCAACCTGACCGTAGTTGATTTCCCGTTAGTGCCGGTTACCAGTGCGACAGGAATACAATCAATGGATTTCCAGTCGATAGTATCGGGGGCAGGAATGCCATCTACCGGGAAGACCAGGCAACTCTTGCCATAACCGACAGAGACTTCATCATCGTCGCTCAGAAAACAGATATTGTGTTCCAACGCGGCTTGCTGCAGCGCCAGCAGGGGCGGGTTGCTTTCTTCATCAATCGCCTGCTGTAACTTCACGATCAATACTTCAGTCACGCCTTTAGGCGATTGTTCCAGTATTTCAGCAAGCATCAGTTCCCAGGCAGCCTCATTTATTTCGGTCGCCGCATACAAGGCATCAATCGGAGCTGTTATAACCAGGCTGATGCCGCCGGAATAAATCCGGGAAGTGGTTTTCTCTTCATCCCAGGTTAAGCCGTCAAGTATTTCCCTGACCAGCCGGTTCCATTTTTCTACAATTACCGCTGCATCAATGCCGGTAAATGAAACATCAATTATTGCTCCGGCATCTGCCCAGAACAGGTTAGGGCCGGTGAGTCGCCTGGAGTCCTCAAGCTTGAGGACAGTTTCAGTCATTCTCTTCTGGCCGGGCCAGGCGTACCCCGCGCTCGTCTTTAATCAGTTGCATGGAATCGATCAGACCGGATTCATCTTCATCGGTAATCACATTGGAAACACTATTCTCACTACTGACTTTCCTGGATTTTTGATTATCCTTGTTAAAACCAATAATCTGTTTCCAGCAACGGACAATATCATCACCAAAAATGAGTAGTAAATCACCCTCTTCTGCCAGGTTCAAGGCGGTATCAACAGCATCTGCTTCATCCGCCACTATCATGGTCTGATCTTCAGCAACGCCGGAATCAATTAACTGTGTTTGCAGCATCAGTGGCACTTCGCGTTGCTGCCGGCCGCGGCGGTTATCATCCGCTTTTAAAACATAATAATCAAAATGCCCGGCCGCCTCTTTGGCGATATCATTAATATCTTCATCACGCCGGTCACCGGGAGCTGCCAGTACACAAATTTTCTTACCACTGATTTCAAAGCGATCAATGGTCTGTGAAACTACTCTGATCGCCGCCGGATTATGGCCATAGTCGAGGATGACCTTGAAGGGGTGCTCATCATACTGGTTCATCCGGCCGGGCGCCTGGAAGAAGGTGGAATCAAAGGTCCGCAGGCCATGCCGGATCTGATCCAGCTCAATATCCATGGCATAGCTTAAGGCAGCAGCAAACATCGCATTTTGCACATTGTGCTCGGCCTTGCCTTCAATGGTTGCGGGAATCAGATGTGTCCACAACAATGGCGTATGGCTACCGTTGTCATAGATGGTTATCATGTCACCATTTATACCCTGCTCAAGCACCAGTGCCATGCCACCCTCTTTAATGTGCTCTTTTACCAACACATGTTTAGGGTTCATGGTCACATAGCAGACTTTTTTAGCCTGGGTATAATCTGCCATTTTCAAACACAGCAGGTCATCAGCGTTAAGGACCGCTGTATCTTCGGCAACCTCAACCACTACCCGTTTTATTTCTGCCAACTGCTCCAGGGTGTCCACACCACCGAGGCCCAGGTGATCGGAGGAAATATTCAGGCAGGCAGAAACATTGGTATAGCTGTAACCCAGGCCGGAACGAACAATGCCACCGCGGGCGGTTTCCATTACAGCGACATCAACGGTAGGGTCCCTGAGGACTATCCGTGCGGCCATTGGCCCGGTCATATCGCCTTTTACACTCAGGTGGCCATCAATATAAACACCATCGGTCGATGTGGCTCCCACGGTATGCCCTGCCGTTTTCAGTACATGCGACAGCATTCTTGAGGTTGTGGTTTTACCGTTGGTACCGGTAATCGCAGCAATTGGAATACGGCTGGGTGTATTGGGCGGAAATAGCATATCCATTACTTTCCCGGCGACATCACGGGGCTCACCATGCGAGGGTGCAACATGCATCCTGAAACCGGGAGCTGCATTCACTTCAACTATGGCTCCGCCTACATCTTTGTAGGATTGACTGATATCCTCAGTAAGGAAATCCACCCCGCCCACATCCAGGCCGACGGCCATAACCGCACGCACAGCCATGGCGCGGTTATCCGGATGCACTTCATCGGTTAAATCAATGGCGGTGCCACCGGTAGAAAGGTTGGCAGTCGAGCGCAGGTAAAATATTTCACCCGCATCAACAACGGTTTCTGCTGTATAGCCGGCCTGATCAATCAATAATTCAGCCTGTCGATCCAGCTCCAGCCTGGTTAATACTTTTTCATGGCCAACCCCACGGCGCGGGTCTTCATTAACGATATCCATCAGATCCTTAATGCTGTGTTTACCATCACCAACCACATGCCCGGGAACGCGTTTGGCAACTGCCACCAGTTCACCGTTAACCACCAGCATGCGGTGGTCGAAACCCTGGATCATGGATTCGATCAGGATCCCGCGTGACTTGCCTTTTTCCCTGGCAAAACGGAACGCAGATTCAACTTCATTATCAAAGTTAATATCAATGGTAATGCCACGCCCGTGATTTGCATCCAGCGGTTTAACCACTACGGGGTAGCCAATACGCCGGGCTTTGGCAACGGCCTGGCGTTCTGAATAAACCAGTTCCTGCCGCGGCAGGGGCAAACCCAGGTCGTGTAACAGGCTGTGGGTATCATCCTTATCGCAGGAAATCTCGACCGCGATATGGGTGGTTTTAGAAGTGATCGTAGCCTGGATTCTCTGCTGGTATTTTCCATGCCCGAACTGTACCAGTGAGTATTTGTTTAAACGCAGCCAGGGTATGTTCCGTTCCTCAGCCGCCTTTACGATTGAGGCAGTCGAAGGACCCAGTTCTTTCCTTTGTGCAAAGCGGATAAAGTCATCGCGTTGCTCGGTAAAGTCAAAATCATCTTCGATAAATTCGGCTAATTGTTCCTGCAGCTCAGCAGGTAATAAACTAAACAGCAACTGGCGGGCAATACGGGTGGACTCCAGCCCTACATCCCGCTGCTTGTACTCGAAAACCATGGTGTAACAACCGGGTTGTCCGTCAATTGAGCGGGTTTTACCAAAAGTCACATCCGAACCAGCCATGTTTTGCAGTTCGAGCACCGCATGCTCGAGGATATGCCCCATCCAGGTACCACCGTCTTCTTTTAACCGCCGGATAAAGCCACCGGGCACGCCATAGGAACAGCCATGTTCATCCAGTCCAGGCAGGGTCTCTAGTAAGCCATCAATAAATTTATTGCCTAGTTTGGCTGACGGCCATTGCTCTAAAACCCCCAGGTCAATCTGCTGCCTGATAACCGGAAAATGAGCATAAAGATTGGGGCCGACATAAACATTGGTTGCTAGTACTTTCATAATTTTCTGCCCGTAATTCAGGATTAAATCGGTCTCTACCAGGGAGGCTTAGATAAAGGCTTTGCGTGTATTTACATCATATTTAGCACCTGCGGCCAAGATATGCAATTTCATCCCGATTAAGGTAATTGCATCCTGGTGCAGTGCATCATGCATGGATGAGTGGGTTAAGTCTGCCGGATCCACCACGGTAATGGCTCCCGAGCCAACCACTTCCAGAATCCCATCGGGAGAGATAAAAGCAGCGGTATCTTCATCAATGCCCAGGCCCGATATAAAGGGGTTATAGGATAATGCAGCCAGCAGGCGGCCAATACGGTCTCGCTGCCTGAAGTGCTGGTCAATAATCACTTTATTGGTTAAGCCAAGACCGGGTGCCATGGTGGCGCCGTCTTCAAGCGGGGTCGGACCCCTTCGACCACCGGCGATCATATGCTCTGAAATAATCGCAGCTCCGGCAGACGTTCCGGCCACGTGTACACCTTCAGCATGCATGGAGCGAATCAGTTTAGCGACCGGAGTGCCACCTAATATCGTGGACAAGCGTAACTGGTTACCACCGGTGATAAATATCCCTGTGGATTTATGCAGTAACTCGATAATTTCATCATAGAAACAATCTTCCCGTTCATTAATGGGCATAAATTTTGATTTAGCCCCCATTTTTTCAAATATCTCAACATACCGCGGACCGGTATCTTCCAGCTCAGAAGCTGTTGGAATCACCAGTATTTTGCCTTTCTCACCACCGGATAACTCACAAAACCGGCGTAAAATGGTCATGTCATTGAGTTTATCTTCAGCACCGCCGATGGGAATGACCCAGCCACGATCTACATTTTTAATTTTGTCCGCGGGACACATATATTCTTCCTTATTTTTTCTCGAAGCCACCAAATTGGGTGGTTTCGTAATTCTGCTGATGCCATTGACCCAATGCCATCACTGATTCAATTCGGTTGTGGTCATCCAGGATGACAAAATCCGCATCCTTACCCACAGTGATCTCACCTTTCTGCCCAAGTTTTAACAAACTGGCAACATTACTGGTGAAGACTGATATAACTTGTGCAGTATCAAAGCCTTCATCCAGTAATTCTTTCAGGGTCTCGCTCAATAAAGTACAGCGCCCATAATCAAGATGGATCAACTCACCCTGCTTATTAAACTGCGGCAGGCAACCACCACCATCTGATGAAATGGTGAGTTTCGTCATATCCAGGCCTTTCTTCTTAAACCGCCTGAACGATTCGGCCGCTGAATATTCATCTGCATTGTCACCCGCTGGAAAAGCCGTTACATCAATAGAACAACCTCGCCTGGTTAATTCACAGGCCTCATCAAACAATACTTTTCGACGATTGCAATGGGTCGGGTTCAGCACCCGCGGCGGTATTTCTGTTTCATCCAGCAATCGTTCGATCAGTTCCAGCCCCCGGTCACCATCACCCAGGTGGAAATGTACAACACCCGCCTTGCCGGTCATGATTCCAGCCACATGGGCATCACCCGCTATTCTCGCCAGTTCAGCAAACGTAGGCTGGGATGA
>JADFVZ010000015.1 GCA_015222805.1 Pseudomonadota bacterium | reverse complement strand
CCCCTGTCTTTGGCCTGCTGTACCTGTTCAGCCAGTGCCTGGTTCAGGTAAACCAGCATAATCACGCCAATTTCAACGGAAACACCGGCCAGGGCAATAAAGCCGACTCCGACAGCGACAGACATGTTATACCCCAGGATATACAGCAACCAGTAGCCGCCTGCCAGTGCCAGCGGCAGGGTGCCCATGATGATGGCAACCTCGCTGAACCTGCGGAAGTTAAGGTACAGCAGCAGGATAATTATCGACAGGGTTACCGGAACCACAGTCGCCAGGCGTTCTTTGGCACGCTGCATATATTCATACTGGCCCGACCAGGAAATGGAATAACCCGGTGGCAGTTTTACCTTATCGGCAACTACCTGTTTGGCATGGCTTACATAGCCACCCAGGTCGGAGACCTCGAGATCAACATAGATCCAGCCATTGAGGCGCGCATTTTCGGTTTTGATCATCGCAGCACCCGACTCAATTCGAATATCAGCAACTTCAGACAGCGGCAGGTTGGCACCCATGGGCGTCACAATCGGCAGGTTGCGAATGCGCTCAAGCGAATCACGAATTTCCCGCGGGTAACGGATGTTAATGGGGTAGCGTTCCAGGCCCTCAACGGAACTGGCGACGGCCATTCCGCCAATGGCGGTGCGCACCACTTCCTGTACATCGGCAATATTGAGGCCAAAGCGAGCGGCCGCTTCGCGTTGGATATCGATCATCAGATAACGACCGCCGGCAACACGCTCGGAATAAACCGACAAGGTGCCGGGGATATCTCTGACGACATCTTCAATCTGTGTGCCGATGCGCTGGATTTCTTTGAGGTCCGGACCGGCGACTTTAATCCCTACCGGGGTTTTAATTCCGGTGGCGAGCATATCAATCCGATTTTTAATCGGCATCACCCAGGCATTGGTCAGTCCCGGCAGTTTAACCACCCGGTTGAGTTCTTCCTTGAGTTTTTCCAGGGTCATGCCCGGTCGCCATTGGTCCCGTGGTTTCAGCTGCACGGTTGTTTCTATCATCGTCAGCGGGGCCGGGTCAGTGGCGGTTTCAGCACGGCCGATTTTACCGAATACCTGTTTGACTTCAGGTACGCTCTTGATCAGCTTGTCAGTTTGCTGCAGTAACTCCTGGGCCTTGCCGATGGATATTCCGGGGAAGGTGGTTGGCATATACAGCAGGTCACCTTCATCCAGGTCCGGCATAAATTCGGAGCCGATTTTCAGTGCCGGCCAGGCGCTGACTAACACCAGCAGGGCAGTGATTAGCAATATGGTTTTTGGTGCCTTCATTACCATGTTGATAAACGGGCGATAGCCGGCGATCAGGATCCGGTTTACCGGGTTTTTTTCTTCCGGGGTTATATGCCCGCGGATGAAAAGGCCCATCAGCACCGGCACCAGGGTAATTGAAAGTCCGGCTGCAGCTGCCATGGCAAAGGTTTTGGTAAAGGCCAGCGGGGCAAATAAACGGCCTTCCTGGGCTTCCAGGGTAAATACTGGCAGGAAGGAGAGGGTAATAATCAGCAGGCTGAAAAACAGCGGTGCGCCAACTTCCTTTGAAGCTTCAAAGATAATCCGCCAACGGTTTTCATCAGTAACAACCTGGCGTTCAAAATGTTTGTGTACATTCTCGATCATCACAATGGCAGCATCCACCATTGCGCCAATGGCAATGGCAATGCCACCCAGCGACATGATGTTGGCATTAATACCCATGCGTTGCATGATGATAAAAGCAACCAGTATTCCCACCGGCAGGGAGATAATGATGACCAGTGATGAACGCAGATGGAAGAGGAATAGGGCACAGACCAGTGCGACTACGATAAATTCTTCGATGAGTTTGCTTTGCAGGGTACTCACTGCGCGCTCAATCAGGTCGGAACGATCGTAAGTGGTGATTATTTCCACACCTTCGGGTAAACCGGCTTTTAATTCTTCCAGTTTAGCTTTTACACCTTTGATGGTGGCTTCGGCATTATCACCCCAGCGCATGATCACTACGCCACCAACCACTTCACCTTCACCATCGAGTTCGGCAATTCCGCGGCGCAGTTTCGGTCCCAGGCGAATCTGGGCGATATCTTTCAGCAGGATGGGTGTGCCGGACTGGTTCATTCCCAGGGGGATATTTTTGAGGTCATTTATGCCACTGATATAACCAGTGGCCCTGACCATATATTCAGCTTCTGCCATTTCGATCACTGATCCGCCGGTTTCCTGATTACCGCGCTGGATAGCTTTTTTGACTGTGGCTATAGTAAGGCCGTAGGCTCGTAACGAGTCGGGATCAAGTACAACTTGATATTGTTTGACCATGCCGCCGATGGCAGCGACTTCTGAAACGCCGGGTACGGTTTGCAGTTCGAACTTCAGGAACCAGTCCTGGATTGAACGCAGCTGGGAAAGGTCGTGCTTGCCGCTGCGGTCAATCAGGGCATATTCATAGACCCAGCCGACACCGGTCGCATCCGGCCCCAGTTCAGGCCTGGCGGCTGCCGGTAGTTTGCTGGATACCTGGCTCAGGTATTCCAGTACCCTCGAACGTGCCCAGTAGAGATCAGTGTCATCTTTGAAGATTACATAGACATAAGAATCACCAAAAAATGAATAACCGCGTACCGACTCCGCCCTGGGGACAGACAGCATGGCTGTGGTCAGCGGATAGGTAACCTGGTCTTCAACCACCTGCGGTGCCTGTCCAGGATAGGATGTCTTGATGATCACCTGGACATCAGATAAGTCGGGCAGGGCATCAAGAGGTGTATTTTTTAACGCATAAATACCCCAGCCGGTCAGCATCAAGGACATGATGATGATCAAAAACCGGTTTTTAATCGACCACTGAATTAGTGCAGTAATCATCTTACTGCTCCTCTTCCATGGAAGGGCTAAGCCGCTGAGTGCTGGCTTTGAGGCTGGCTTCTGAATCAATCAGGAACTGTCCGGAAACCACCACTTCTTCACCTTCCTGAACACCCGCAAGAACCTGGATCCAGTCGCCACTCTCTATGCCTGTGGTTATCTGGCGCGCCTCGAAGCGACCCTCGCCAAGGGCAACAATCACCCGGTCTTCTTCACCGCTGCGGATCAACGCAGGCAAAGGAATAACAGTGCCTTCCTCAGTGCCGCCGCCATAGATGCGCACCTGTGCATACATATTCGGTTTTAGCAGTTCATCGGGGTTGTCAAAGCGCAGGCGGGCTTTTAAAGTGCGGGTTTTAGCATCCAGTTCAGGATAGATGTATTCAACTGTTCCTTCCCAGGTTGTACCCGGCTGATAGGCGAGACGGACTTCCGCCGACTGGCCAGTCTGTACCCAGGCGGACTGCTTTTCATAGATGTCTGCAATCAGCCAGACTGAGGAAAGGTCCGCCAGGGTCATTACCCGCGTGGCGGGTTTTACATACATGCCTTCGGCTACGGGTAGGTTGCTGACAATGCCGTTCTGGGATGCATAGATTGGAATTGAATGCCGGGTTTTACGGTCTTTGCCGATCTGGGTTATCAGGTTATTACTGATCCCGAGTGCCCGCAGCCTTTCCCGGCTGGCCTGGATTAAGCGTTTATTGCCGCTGCGCAGTACCTGGATAAATTCTTCCTGGGCGTTAACCAGTGCGGGTGAATACAGGTCGAACAGACGGGTGCCTTTGCTGACGCGTTCCCCGGCACTGTGAACTGCCAGGTTTTCAATCCAGCCTTCGGTGCGCAGGTGGATGTGGCTGAGCAGGGATTCATCGTAGTTAACGTAACCCACGGTATCGATGCGTTTCCACAGGCGGCTGTATTCAACTTTCTGGGTGCGTACTCCCAGGTTCTGGACTACTTCAGGTGATATTTTGACCCCGGGCCCGGTATCGACCTCGTCTTTATAAACCGGCACCAGGTCCATGCCCATCGGTGATTTTCCGGCTTTATTACGCCGATAATTGGGATCCATAGGCGCAACCCAATAGGCAACGGCTCTTTCTTCTTCCTCTGCAAGCACTACTGTAGGGTTAAAACCAGTCAAGCCTGTTATCAGCAATAGTGCGATAGTAAAAATATTAGTGTGTTTCATTTTATTCTCCTTCTTCCACGCTATGGGCTTGCTGGCGTTCTGCAGTACGTTCTGACTGGCGTTGGTTTTCACTGCTGTAGCTGTTGTTGTCGATGGCCAGCCATTGCAGCCGGGCATGGTTTTTCTGCAGGTCTACCAGCACCCTGAGTGACTGCAATTGAATGTCCAGTTCGGTAATGCTGGCACGCATTAATGCGGTGAATTCCGTGGTGCCTGACTGATAGGCCTGCAGGGAGGCCTCAGAGTTAGCCTCCGCACTTTTAAGCAGCTGGTTTTGATATAGCGCCAGACGGTTATTTAGTTCTTCTTCATCAGCCAGTCGCCAGTACAATTCAGACTGCAGCTGTTGTAATGCATCCTGGCGGGTAAACCAGATAGCATCGGCTTTTTCCCGGGCCGCCGCCAGCTGTTTGTCCTGGCGTCGGGCGGTGAACATCGGCAGGTCAATGGTGGCCATCAGCGCAATCATGCTTTCACGGCTGGTGCCATCCGGGTTGTCGCCAAAGCGCTGTCGGTATTCCCCGCCCAGGCTCCAGCCCGGACTGTATTGTTCCCGGGCAATATCCACCAGTCGTTCCTGGGCTTCGAGTTGTGCAGACTTAACCGTGATGGCAGGGTGTTCCGGCAGTCCTGGTTTGAGCATATCCAGGTCGGCAGGTGCCGGGATCTGGGGCTGTTCAGCGGGTAACGGCAGGCGCGCCGAATCACCGACCCAGCGTAGCAGCATGCTCCTGGCAGCAGCTTCAGCCTTGCGTGCTTTTAACAGGCGATCATCCAGTCGGGCGAGTTCGAGGTCAGCACGCAAGACATCCTGCTGGTTGGCGCGGCCGGCGGCATATTGGCCCTCAGTAATATCAGTCAGCTGCTGAAACAACGTTCTGTTTTTATCGATCACGCCCTGGGCCTGCTGCTGGTACCAGGCTTCCAGCCAGAGCTCACGAATGGTTTTGAGTAAATTTCGGGCCGTATTTTCTGCTGCTGCATTCTCTGCATTGCTTAACCATTCGGCACGCAGGGTTTTTAATGCGCGGGTATCTCCTCGGGGGAATTTCTGGACTACACCCAGGCGCAGCTGGGTAGTCGGGTTTTTGCGCAAATCAAAATCATCAATGGGTAAATTGAACAAGCCGAATTTAAGCATCGGGTCGCTTAATTGCCCGTCAGCAATACCCTGTTCAGAAAATGATCGTGCCCGTGCCAGCGCTGCAGCCACTTTGGGGTCATTGCGCAAGGCCAGGCGTTCGGCTTTGGCAAGGCTGAGATAGTTTCCACTATCTGCTGTATTAGCCAGGGTGGTTTTGGGATGCGCCATGGCCAGCACAACGCAGATAATCATTAAATTTAATAAACGCATCAGTAGATGCTCCATCGGTTTTCAACACACAAATATTCTGCCGGTATAGCGGCAGGCTTAATCAAATTGCGGTCGAATTTAGACGGGTGGTTTAATTGGGGGTAGGGGAGGTAAATCCGGTAGTTGTGTAGCTGTAGTGCTGAATGAATCAGTAGGTTGGGAAAGCGTAAATTCAAAGCTGGTTAATATCAGGCTGGTAAGCTGCATGCTGGTGCCGCAGTTATCTGCCATATCGGTGCAGGGTTCATCGCAGCAGCAATTGCCGGTGCAGGTGTCTTCATCAGCTGTGTTTGTATCAGGTAGATCCATGTCGGCCATGTTGTGCCCCTGATGGGGATTCACTGCCGATTGCATTTCACTACCCGCAGTTGAGTTTTCACACCCAGCCGTATTCCCACCCATAGCCATCACGTTCTGAAAAGACATGATCAGCATGGCGATTGCCATCAGGTGACGAATTGTGAGAGGAAGCTTCTGCATTTATTTATCTTTTTATTGTGTACCAAATTATTGTTGCTTAAATTTCGGTGCGGGATTAACCGCAAAATACCACTGTCGGGTCATTCAAAGACCCGACAGTTGCATATCTTATTGCAAAATTTGATGGAAATACAATAAATTAGTTCAATTTATACTGTCTATCTTAACCAACCCCGGTAATTGAACCGTCATCATGCAGTTCTATTCGGGTGGCTACCGGGACTTTTGGCAGGCCCGGCATGCGCATGATGTTGCCTGTCAAAACTACCAGGAAACCAGCACCGGTATTGATCTGGATGCCACGAACTGTGACTTCAAAGTCGCGCGGACGGCCGTGCAGTAAGGGATCATCAGAAAGCGAGCTGGGTGCCTTGGCAATACAGACAGGCAGCTTTTCCAGCCCCAGTTGCTGGATATGCAGTAGGTCTTTTTCAGCTTCTTTGGTAAAAGATACATTCTGTGCGCCGTACATTTTCTGGCTGATGGCGGTGACTTTTTCAAACACACTGTCACCCAGTTCATACAGGGGCTTAAAGGGACGATTGTTATCGGCTACCTCGATAACTGCGCGCGCCAGGTCTTCTGCACCTTTACCGCCTTCGGTGAAATGACGGGATTCAGCAAACTTCACACCCATACTTTCAACGTATTCACGAATAATTGCAATTTCAGCATCCGTATCATGTTCAAATCTATTCAGGGCAACCACCAGGGGTTTGTTGAACTGACTGACATTTTCAATATGTTTATCGAGGTTATCCAGCCCGCGGCTTACCGCTTGTGGATTTTCTGTTTCCAGTGAATTGGCATCCATACCGCCGTGTAGTTTAAGTGCCCGCACAGTAGTTACCAGTACTACAGCTGCCGGATCGAGGTTGGCAGATTGGCATTTTATGTCGAAGAATTTTTCGGCGCCAAGATCAAAGCCAAAACCGGCCTCGGTAATTGCCCAGTCGGAATAGTGCATTGCCATACGCGTGGCAAGCACGCTGTTGCAACCATGCGCGATATTGGCAAAAGGTCCGCCGTGGATAAACGCCGGGCAGCCGTCAATGGTCTGCACCAGATTTGGATGGACCGCATCACTTAACAGTGCCATCAGGGCACCGGTTACTTCCAGTTCATTTAAATACACTGGTTCACCGTCATAGGTGAAGCCAATCAGGGTACGATCGAGTCGTTCCCTCAGATCTGCCCTGCCGTTGGCGAGGCAAAGGATGGCCATGATTTCAGAAGCGGCGGTAATATCAAAACCGCCTTCCCGGGGTATACCCTGGAATTTACCGCCAAGACCAAGCACGATCTGGCGCAGGCTACGGTCATTCATATCCATTACCCTGCGCCATACTATCTGGCGGGGATCGATATTCAGTTTGTTGCCATGGAAGATATGGTTATCGACCATGGATGAGATCAGGTTGTTTGCCGAAGTAATAGCGTGAAAATCGCCGGTAAAATGTAAATTGATACGACTGGCTGGAACAACCTGGGCGTAACCACCGCCGGTGGCGCCGCCTTTAATACCCATGCAGGGGCCTAGCGAAGGCTCCCGCAAGGCCAGGCAAACCGATTCACCGAGCCGTTGCATGCCCTGGGCCAGTCCGATCGAGGTAGTGGTCTTGCCTTCACCTGCTTTGGTTGGGGTGGTGGCGGAAACCAGAATCAGGCGGTTGGGTTTATCACTGGGGCGTGGGCGCTTCAGAGCATCAATTTTAACCTTGGTGATTTCCCGCCCATAGGGCATCAGGTCAACATCATCAATTCCCATTTTATCGGCAACATCGGTTATTGGCTCAGGGTTGAATAATTTGGCAATTTCACTGTTTGATAGCATGTCTTTTCAATTCCGGTAAATAATTTGGCTTATTTTCAGGCCACAGTATCGACCCTGCATTGATTAGAATCAAATGCAGGCGGGTTTTTGTAGCTGTTACGGCATGATTGTAAGTTAATATCTATTCCGTAGGTCTATTGGTGGCAATAAATTTTTCTAGAGGGTGTATGTATGACTGTTCGTCAAATCTTTTTCTTGCTGTTGCTGGTGGTGCCTCTGTCAGTAATGTTGCTAGGCACAATATGGGCGCCGTTCTACTGGTTGTTTGTTATCGCTATCCCGCTGTTGCTGCTCGGTCTGGTTGATGTTTTCCAGAAACAGCATTCCATCCGAAGAATATACCCCGTTATTGGTCGAATCCGTTATCTGTTTGAATCAGTACGTAAGGAGATTCAACAATATTTTGTTGAATCTGATATCAACGGGACCCCGGTTAGTCGGGAATTTCGCTCACTGATTTATCAACGTGCAAAAGGCGACCGGGATACTCGACCGTTCGGAACTATTTTTGATGTTAATCGGGATGGCTATGAATGGATAAATCATTCATTAGCGCCGAAAGAAGTTATTAGCCATGATCCAAGGGTCATATTCGGTGGCCCCGACTGCAGCCGTCCCTATGCTGCTTCCCCACTGAATATTTCTGCCATGAGCTTCGGCGCTTTGAGCAAGAATGCCATTATGGCTTTAAACAAAGGCGCTAAAGCAGGTGGTTTTGCCCACAATACCGGGGAGGGTGGCCTGAGCCCCTATCACCT
>JADFVZ010000096.1 GCA_015222805.1 Pseudomonadota bacterium | reverse complement strand
TTTCCGGTTTCTTCTGCCTCACCGAGCTGGTTGATATACTTCACAATCCGTTTGTGTTGTGCATCGATTACAGGTATCCCTGTATCCAGATCCGAGGTCCATTGTAATATTGTCATAGCCACTCCTTTAGCGATTAATTAAAACTAAGATATTAGATACAGTAGTTTCCTAAATCTCAGGGTAGAAAATAAGTTATATGTATCAAGGGTATCTTGACGAAGGTCAGCTGTTAGGAGATTAATTACAGTAAATCATTACAGAATTTAAAACCCAGAAAGTAAATTAATCGCACACTCGAGCAGAAACGGGTAAAATCCTCTGAGTTGCAACTATATCTAACCATCAGGGTCTCATCTCGAGTACATAACAAATTAGGAAACCATGAATTCATGAATACCAATTATCAAACACCCGTTATTGTTAATCCCTTACTCGCAAGCCGAGTATTAAGGAATACTTATGCCCTGCTCGGCCTGTTATTTGTGGCCAGCTCTGTAGCTGCCTGGTTCTCGCAGGCCATGCACTGGCATATTGGTTTTTTCCCCATGCTGGCCGGCCTATTCGGCTTTTCATTCCTGATCGCGAAAACCCGCAACAGTGCCTGGGGTATCGTCGCCGGATTCGGCTTCAGTGCATTCCTGGGGCTAATTACCGGCGGCAACATTGATTATATGCTGGCTCGTTACAGCAACGGCGGCGAGTTGGTGGTCATGGCCTTTGGTATGACCGCGATTGCCTTTTTCGGCATCTCAGCCTATGCCATGGTAGCCAAACGCGATTTTAGCAATATGATTGCCATGCTGGGAATTGGTACTCTGGTGGTTATCGTCGGTTTTATAGCTAACTACTTCCTACACATCCCTGCTTTGGGCCTGGCATTGTCCAGCCTGGCGGTGATGCTCTCCATGGGCTGGATGCTGTGGCAGACACAACGAATTGTTAATGGCGGGGAAACCAATTACATTATTGCAGCGACCGGTTTGCTTGCTGATATTTTTGTGTTATTTAACAATCTCCTGGCTTTAATTGGCTTTGGTTTCGGGGATGACTAAAAAACTAAATGCTGAGTAGTTAAAAAAACCTGCTAACTGGCGGGTTTTTTTCTACCTGAGATAACGCGTGGATATAAATACCCAACCTAGCCTATGTATTCCTGGCCGCCCATATAGGGTTTTAATATTTCCGGAATTTTAATCCGCCCATCTTCTTGCTGGTAATTTTCCAGTACTGCAATCAGGGTCCTGCCAACCGCCACACCAGAACCATTCAGGGTGTTAACAAGTTCTGGCCGACCAGTTTCCGGATTACGCCAACGGGCTTTCATCCGTCGTGCCTGGAAATCACCACAGCGACTGATTGAAGAAATCTCGCGGTAACTGTCCTGCCCCGGCAACCATACCTCCAGGTCATGGGTTTTTTCAGCTGCAAAACCCATATCGCCTGTACACAGGATCATTACCCGGTAAGGTAATTCAAGCTTCTGTAAAATAGTTTCCGCATGGCCGGTCATTCGCTCTAGTGCCGCATCTGAATCATCCGCACGGACAATTTGTACCATTTCAACTTTTTCAAACTGGTGCTGGCGAATCATACCGCGGGTATCACGGCCATATGATCCTGCTTCACGTCGGAAACAGGGTGTTAATGCAGTCATCTGCATTGGCAATTCTTCTGCTTTTAGTATGTCACCGGCAACCAGGTTGGTCATCGGGACTTCGGAAGTTGGAATCAGGTACCGCGGAATTTCATCGGTGGTGATGAATGCATCATCGGCAAATTTGGGTAACTGGCCGGTGCCGAACATGGCTTCCGGGCCAACCATATACGGCACATACACTTCGGTATAGCCATGCTCCAGGGTATGTGTATCAAGCATAAACTGTGCCAATACCCGGTGCAGTCGGGCAACACCACCACGCAATAAAGTGAAGCGTGAACCTGACAGTTTAGCCGCCGCCTCTGCATCCATTTCACCCAACTGGGCACCAAGATCGACATGATCCAGGGGTTTGAAATCAAATTTGCGGGGTTCACCCCATTTACGCAGCTCGACATTATCGTTCTCATCCTTGCCATCGGGCACACTGGCATCCGGAATATTTGGCAGGCCCGTCAATATATCCCTTTGCTGCTGCAGGATAAGCTGTTCTTCCTGACCGGCATCTTTCAATGCTGTTCCCAGGGTTGCCACTACACCCAGAAGGGGCTGAATGTCTTCACCTTTCGCCTTGGCGTGGCCAATCAACTTAGAGCGCTCATTGCGCTTCTGCTGCAGTTCCTGGACCTTGATCTGGATAGCTTTCCTCTGGCTATCCAGTTGCTGGTAAGCCTGCGTATCGAGGATGTAACCACGGCGTTTAAGACCGGCAGCTACCAGGCTAATGTCCTGGCGTAATAGTTGGGGATCAAGCATGTTGAGATTCCGTATTTAATTAAGCTTAATAGTTTATTTTACCCCAGGAGCCCGTTGGATTTAACATGATCTACTGCGGGAAAGCCGAGTTTGGTCTGATTTCCCGCTCTTTTAGGTTACACGCGGTCACATATTTATTTAAAAGACCGAAAAACCTGACTCAAATCTTTTTTCCCTCACTACGATCGGCCAAACCCAACAGGCTCCTGGAGTGGAGTAAAGGTGGTATTAGATTCCGTGAATCAGGCGGCCGGTTTCATGACCGATATAGACTGCCATCAAAGTGCCGACCAGGGTGGCAGCGATATTCAGCATAGCTTTACCCATTTCACCGGTCTGCATTAACACCAGCGTGTCCAGTGAAAATGCAGAAAAGGTAGTAAACCCACCCAGCACCCCGGTTACCAGGGCAAGGCGCAGGAACTCATTGCCTGAGCCATCGTGCGGAATCCAGTTGAGGATGTAGCCAATTAGTAGCGAGCCAACTACGTTGACCAGCATGGTGCTGTAATGCTGGTCTTTGAACCAGGTGGCGGTCATCACGGTAGCTGAATAACGCATCACCGCTCCCAGTGCTCCACCGGTGGCCACTGCCATGACTTTGAGGATTACGATATTCACTGCAACTCCTGGTTACCCATAACAACGGGAACATCACCAATAATATCTGCACCTTCGGGTGCGGTGAAGATGAACTCTTGCGGAGACATCGGCTGGTTAAGTTGCTGCTGACTGAAACGAATCTCAGTTCGTTGGCCAAAACCATCTTCAATCACCAGTAAACCAGGCAAGTTGTCACTCAAGCCAAGCAGAATCCGCTCAAAAGTTGGATCCTCAGTTTTTGGAGTTAATGATAACAATGCCAGGCCTTCACTTTCACCTAAATCAGCAATCACAAAATAGTCATCCAGCGATTCTGGTTGAAGCAGGAGCAAGGCTGGAGACTCCGCAACTGTTTGTGGCTGGGCCTTGACCGATACCTGCTCGAGTTCAATATCATGGATCCAGATTTTAGTTCCGTCACCAATAATTAACTGCGGAAACTCCCCTGCATAATCCCAGCGAAAAAGGTTGGGACGGGATAAGCTGAACTTACCCTCAAGGGCATCACCGGCATGCCCATTGGGGCTGATGATTACCTGTTCAAAACTGGCACTGAAAGTATCCAGGTTATTGGAAAATGCTTGCAGTTGAAGCAAGGCCCGACCGGAGTCGCCTGATCCTGAATCACTTTCTGAAACGGCTGTAAGTGGAACGGAAAAAAACGATAACAGGAGTAAAAGGTGTTTAACGTTGAACATATTAATCCTCGGGAGGTGGCGGTGCTAAGACCTCACGGGCCCCGTTATGTTCAGGCGGTGTGACCACGCCGGCTGCTTCCATGTCTTCAATAATCCGGGCAGCACGGTTGTAACCGATTCGCAGGGTACGCTGAACACTGGATATTGAAGCCTTGCGCGAACGGGTGACGAAGGCGACTGCCTGGTCGTAAAGTTCATCCGTATCACTGGGGGCATCTTCCGGAATACCACCAGCTCCAATTAACTGCCCATCTGAGGTTAACTGGGTGTCGTTCAGGACTTCTTCAATATACTCGGGAGAGCCGTGGGTACACAGGTATTCCGCAACTGCATTGACTTCATGGTCATCTACAAAAGCACCATGAATACGATCCGGCAATGCCATTCCAGGCGGCAGGAACAGCATATCGCCATGCCCAAGCAATTGCTCCGCCCCACCCTGATCCAGAATCGTCCTTGAATCAATCCGCGAAGAAACCTGAAAGGCCATTCGTGTGGGAATATTAGCTTTAATTAAACCGGTAATAACATTCACCGAAGGTCGCTGGGTCGCCAGGATCAGATGGATACCGGCAGCCCTGGCTTTTTGCGCCAGGCGGGCAATCAATTCTTCAACTTTTTTACCGACAACCATCATCATATCGGCAAATTCATCCACAACTACTACGATAAATGGCAAATGTACAAGCGTCGGTACTTCCTCCTCAGAGTCCGGAACCAGTGGCTTGAACAGCGGATCTGGGATAGGCTGTTTATTATTGATGGCATCTTTTACCTTACGATTATATCCAGCCAGATTGCGCACCCCAAGCGCTGCCATCAAACGATAACGCCGCTCCATCTCAGCTACACACCAGCGCAAAGCGTTGGCTGCTTCTTTCATATCTGTTACTACCGGGGCTAACAGGTGCGGAATCCCTTCATAAACTGAGAGCTCCAGCATTTTCGGATCAATCATTATCATCCGGACTTCTTCAGGCGTGGCTTTATACAGCAGGCTGATAATCATCGAATTGATGGCAACAGACTTACCGGAACCGGTAGTACCCGCCACCAGTAAATGCGGCATTTTAGCAATATCGGCGATAGCGGCTCTGCCCGAGATCGTTTTACCCAACCCAAGGGTCAGCGGGGATGCCGCTTTTTCGAAAGCATTTGAACGTAAAATTTCCACCAGGTGAACGATTTCCCGGTTCACGTTGGGGATTTCCAGGCCAATAACCGATTTGCCGGGGATGACATCAACTATGCGCACTGAAACCACACTCAGTCCACGCGCCAGGTCTTTGGCAAGATTGGCGACCTGTGAGCCTTTGACTCCAGCCGCAGGCTGCAGTTCGAAGCGGGTAATCACCGGCCCCGGATGAACTTCAACAACCTCAACTATCACACCAAAATCTGCGAGCTTAAACTCAACCTGGCGGGAAAGTGCTTCCAGGTCTTCGACACTGTAACCCGGAGGGTGTTCCGGTGGATCGTCAAGCAATTCCAACGGCGGTAGTGCACCTGCCGGCAAGCTTTTAAACAGCGGCCGCTGAACTTCTTTTTGTACGCGTTTACTCGGCTCTTCCTCGGCAACAGCCACTTTTGGCTCAATCCGTAGTTTGGTCCTGGTTTTCTTACGCCTGGTATCAACCTTGCGACTCACATCCCGCTCAGCCCTCGCACGCCGCCCCGCAAACCAGTCATGAGCAGCTGCATACACTGTTCCCATGCTGGCAAACAAGTTCAGCACCAGGGCCCCAATCAGGTCCATCACCCGCAACCAGGACAAGCCGGTAAAAAATGAAACACCGGTGAGGAATACTACTAACAACAGCAAAGTTGCGCCCAACTCTCCTGAAACCGATAACAAAGGATCCGCAATCACCTGCCCCAGCAAACCCCCGCCAAGATCAGAACTGGGCATACTGCCGAGCGCCGGAGTTGAGTGAATATGCGCAAGTCCGGTACCCGCTCCCATAACCAGCAGGAATCCGGTAATGGATGCGGCAGTTTCCAGGCGGTGGGGTTCATCGCCGCTGGCTCCTTTATAGATTAGATAACCTGCCTGCACCAGCATAAAAGGTAGCAGCCAGGCCAGGTAACCGAGCATATACAGCAGTACATCCGCAACCCAGGCACCTGCATGACCGCCAAAATTATGAATCACCACAGGATCAACACTATTCGACAGGCCTGGGTCTGCCGGGCTGTAGCTGAACAGGCTGAGGATAAGATATAGTGCTGTCAGTATACTCAGGAGGAAGATACTGTCCCTGAGCCTCTGTGCCAGTTGAGAACCGACTTCCGCTGCGCTTTTGCCTTTCTTGCGTGCCTGCTTCGCCAAGTGCTTAGAGCTCCCTTAATCCAAATTACACGATATAAGTTATATGTGTATGGTATTTAATATAATTTATGTGAATATAATAGCTGAATATTCTAGCATGAATTATCGAATCTAATTTTCAGTAAAAGCAATTCTCTGGATATATAGTCGACATCCAATTATACGCTTCACCTCTGTCATGCCACTGGGTTAAAATGTTTTTCTATCGTCTAAATCCGTAAATTTTTGATTGCAACTATCAGGCTCGAACCTAAAGGGAGAAATTATACATGAGTGAAACCAGACACAGCCGGGTTCTTATCCTCGGCTCAGGACCCGCAGGATACACGGCTGCAGTCTACGCTGCACGCGCCAACCTGAAACCCGAACTGATTACTGGCATGCAGCAAGGCGGACAGCTAACAACAACGACTGAAGTCGATAACTGGCCCGGTGACAACGAAGGTGTGGAAGGCCCTGTGTTAATGGAGCGGATGCTAAAGCATGCAGAGCGGTTTGATACTAAAATCATCTTTGACCACATTCACAGCGTAAAACTGCAGCAAAAACCCTTTATTCTTGAAGGTGACAGTGGCACTTACAGCTGTGACGCCCTGATCATTGCCACCGGGGCATCTGCCCGCTATCTCGGCCTGCCTTCTGAAGAGGCCTTTATGGGCAAAGGCGTATCGGCCTGTGCAACCTGTGACGGGTTTTTCTACCGTGACCAACCTGTTGCTGTCATCGGTGGCGGAAATACCGCTGTTGAAGAGGCGCTCTATTTATCCAATATCGCTTCGCATGTCACCCTGGTACATCGACGTGATAGCCTACGCGGTGAAAAAATCCTCCATGACCGGCTCTTCGAGCGCGAAAAGGAAGGTAAAGTAACAATCGTCTGGGATCATGTACTCGAAGAAGTCCTGGGTGATGATAACGGTGTCACCGGCATCCGTCTGAAGGGCGTTAAAACCGATGCTGAAAAAACCGTGGATGTCCAGGGTGTGTTTATTGCCATTGGCCATAGCCCTAACACCGATATTTTCAAAGACCAGCTGGAAATGAGCGGCGGCTACCTCAACATCAGGGGCGGCACTAACAGCTTTGCAACGGCAACCAGTATCAATGGCGTATTTGCAGCTGGAGATGTTGCCGATTACAGCTACAGGCAGGCCGTTACTTCAGCTGGCTTCGGCTGTATGGCGGCCCTGGATGCAGAGCGCTTCCTCGACAACCTGGAATAACAGCACGGCCCGCTAGGATGACGATTGTTCAACTCCAAAATGACCCGAACAGTCCCTTCCCTGCGGTTAGCCAGGCTGTGATCGAACCAAACGGCCTGCTGGCCTGGGGCGGAGATCTCTCGCCTCCGCGGCTATTAAACGCCTACCGCCACGGCATCTTTCCCTGGTATAACGAAGGCCAGCCTATCCTCTGGTGGTCACCGCGACCACGAACCATTATTTATCCGGCAGATATTCATATTTCCAGAAGGCTTAAACGCCGGATGCGCTCTGGACAATTTAAAATCAGCGCTGACCAGGCATTTCAAGACGTTGTAAAAAACTGTGCCCAACGCCGTGAAGAAGGCACCTGGATTACGCTCGAGATGGCTACAGCTTACGAAAAACTCCACCAGATGGGATACGCCCATTCAATTGAAGTCTGGCAGGATGGGGTTCTGGCCGGTGGACTGTACGGCCTTGCGATTGGCAAGGCGTTTTTTGCCGAGTCAATGTTTTCAGCTGTAAACGATGCCAGTAAAGTTGCACTGGTTAGCCTCTGCGGAGTATTGGAGGAACATGATTTCGCCGTTATCGATTGCCAGTTGGAAACCCCTCACCTTATGAGTATGGGTGCGGTTAATATTAGCCGTAAACAATATATTCAGATCTTGCAGCGAGCCATAGCAACAGAGCCTTCAACAGGCAGCTGGCAAACCTGGTTCAGGAACTAACCCGCGTATTTCACTGGCCGGAGTAGCGTTGAAACCTGTGGGCTAAGTGTTTTCGGATTCTACCAGGCGTCGAATTTCTTCCAGTCCCCGGTCATAATCCTCAGCTATCCATTTTCCCATCAGCAACGCCATATAACGCCCGGCATAGCGATAAAAAGGGTTTTCAATCTCAGACAGGTCAACCTCATACTGCCAGCGCAAGTCGGTGCCGGCAGATGATGGCTGTAATAAAAAGCGGCTATAAACTGTTCCCCGGTCGATAAACTCCATCCGGGTAGTAATTTTTTTTACGGGCACTGACTCTGTTATCTCCAGTATTCCATCTCCACGACTGAGACTTTGCCAACTGAGAACAGCACCCAAACCCTGTTCCGGTCCACTATGCTGATACTGCATACTCTGGTCATGCCAGGGGCTCCATTCGGGATAATGTGTAAA
The DNA here is from genome assembly GCA_015222805.1 of Pseudomonadota bacterium. Lineage (GTDB taxonomy): Bacteria > Pseudomonadota > Gammaproteobacteria > Xanthomonadales > SZUA-36 > SZUA-51. The sequence goes on along the minus strand of JADFVZ010000096.1, from coordinate 23,310 downwards.
ACTATTTAACAATCGAAAGACTGTAGCCGGTGGTTTATTTATTGTGATGGAGCGCTCTACCAGCAGGCGGTCCTCGAGGAAAAAACTGCCTACAACCAAAGCCAGTAGTACACCCATCAACAACATCAGTAATTTTCGCAACACTTATTTGTCTCCCGATTTTTCTTCTTCTGTTTCAGCTTTCATTGCTTCAATATACCAGTCGGGCACATCTTCAACATCAACACCCTCGTCTTCCCAGGAATACTTTTTAACTACCACCGGATCCATGGAGCGACAATTGAACGCCATAAAAATACCGACTAATGCACCCGACAGGTGCATCTCCCACGAAGTCCCCTCACGGATAGGCAGCACGCCCCAAATCATCGAAGCATACAGAAACCAGATCATCATCGAAACCGCAATTGAGCGCAAATCCCGGCGCAGCATACCTGAGAGGAAAAGAAAGGCCAGCACCCCGAAAATAAACCCGCTGGCACCAATATGGTAACTGGGGCGGGCAAATATCCAGGCCAGTGCCGAACTAGCGATATATATAACCAGTAAGGCGCGACGACTTGATTGCGGATAGGTATAGAGAATACTGCTCAATCCCACCAATAACGGCAAGGTATTGTTCAGCAAATGCGCCCAGCCGGAATGAATCAGCGGTGCAAACAAAATCCCGATGAGCCCTGACAACTTGCGTGGATAGAGCCCGAACCGGGCAAAATGGAGTGAAAATGTTTGATCAGCCAGGGTCAACAACCAGAGTAAGCCGGCCGCAAGCAGTGCGATCTTCAGTGATGTCCTGAATAAACTGCGATCTTTCTGTGGATTTAATCCTGAAGGGTCAGGACGATCAATATGCATTAATCGAGGCCGAAACCTGACTCAATTACCCGCCTGGATTCTTCCATTAATGCAGGCAGATCTTCCTTGTTTTCCAGCTTCAGTCCAGCAACTGGAATTGGTGGGTGTAATCTCAGCCTCATCCGTCCAGGGAAAGGCGTAAAAGAGCCACTCGGTAGGATTCCACGGGTTCCCCGAACCGTCACCGGTAAAATCGGGAGCTGCTGCTCAATGGCAATCCGAAAAGCTCCCTTTTTAAAGGGCAGCAAGTTTCCATCCTTACTGCGGGTACCTTCCGGAAAAAACAAAATCCCAACACCGTCTTTTAGTTCTGCAATAGCATTGTTGATCGTTTTTTGTGCTGCCGCAGGGTTGGATCTATCGATGAAGATGTTACCGATTTTTTCATTAGCTATGCCAATGGCAGGAATTTTACGAATTTCCTTTTTCATTATCCATTTCACCGACAAACCAATCCAGCCATATAACAACAGGATGTCATACTGGCTCTGGTGGTTCGAAACCACCACATAAGCCTGGCCTTCAGCGAGGTGCTCCCGCCCTTTTACCCTAACCAGTGCCGGTGTCAGCCAGGTACAGACTTTAGCCCATACAGCAGAAGGATATTTAGAGGCTTTTTCTTTACTGATAAATATAGCAGTAAAGATAACAATGGTTGCCATGATCATAGTCCAGATAGCCACCAGCGGCAGGTAAATGAACCAGACATACAGTTGCCATGGCCAAAACAGGTATTTTTTCAGGAAATCTCGCATAGATGGAATTGTCGCACCGCCCCCGGGTTCTGTCCAATGTGATATAAAAGTAAAAAGGCACCCACAGCGCACTGCGGGCACCTGATTATATTCGAGCTAATCGATACCTGGTTTAAGCAGCTTCTGACTGCTTGTCTTCATTGTCCAGCAGTCGACCAGCACCGGAAATACTGATTTTCCGTGGCTTCATCTCTTCAGGTATTTCCAGTTCGAGGTCGATATGCAGGAGACCATTTTCCATACTGGCATCTGAGACCTTAATGTGGTCAGCCAGCTTGAAAGAGCGCTTAAATGCCCGGTTGGCAATCCCCTGATAGAGGTATTCACTTTTGGTATCAGCCGTTACATCAGCTTTTCGGCCAACAACAGTTAATGTGTTTTTTTCAAACTCAATATCAATTTCATCCTGGCTGAAGCCGGCAACCGCCATGGTAATGCGGTAGTGGTTCTCGCCACGGGTTTCAATATTATAGGGAGGGTAGGAATTTACATTCTCTACGCGGGTGGAATGATCCAGCATTTGTGCCATGCGGTCAAAACCAACGGTGTGTCGAAATAAAGGTGAAAAATCAAATGTAGTCATAGTATTTATCCTTAATAAAGCAATAATTAAAACTGATTCATACTCTGCTTACGCCAGAGTATACACGCAGCCCCTTTCGGCAACCGCAGTATAAATATGGGGGTCTGGTGACAGAATTCAAGCTGGTTTTTACCTCTCATCGAAACAACCAGCATAGACAAATGCTTTTGGCACAGGGCACAAACCAGGCGTTTTTGTTATAGTTAACGATTATTCGAATCACCCACAGGAAACTCTAATGCAAAAGTATTTTAGACTGCGCGCCCTCCCCCTGGCGCTAGTATCTTCCCTTGGTCTTTATGCCTGCAGCGACAATGCTGACCAGACAGCCACTAACACGGTAGTCCAGGAAGAAATTCAAACACAACCCGCCCCTGAACAGGCCCAGCAACTGATCAGCGGCATTGATATGCAGGGATTTGATACATCAGTCCGGGTGCAGGACGATTTCTATAATTACGTCAATGGCACCTGGATGAATAACATCGACATTCCAGCTGATAAATCCAACTATGGTTCGTTTACCAAACTGGCGGATGATGCTGAATTAAACATCCAGTCATTGATTGAAGAAGTCAGCCAGCAGGAACATTCTACTGAAGGTTCTGCCGCACAGAAAATCCGTGATTACTACAATAGCTATATGGACAATGAAGCCGCCAACAGCAGTGGCCTGAATGGTATAGCCGCAGAACTGGAAGCCATTAACAACATCAGCACCCTGGGTGAGTTTTACCTGCTTGCCGGCAAGCTCTCAAGCTACGGTGTCAATGCCCCCTTTGGCGGCGGCATATTCTCTGACCTGAAAGACCCTGAAACCAATGTGGTTTACCTGGGTGAATCAGGCTTAAGCCTTCCGGACCGCGATTATTACATTGAAGATGCAGAACGCTACATTAAGGCCCGCGACCTGTACAAGAAATATGTTAGTGACATGTTAGGCCTTGCGGGTATCAAAAATACCGAAACCATAGCAAATACTTTGCTGGCTTTCGAAACAGAACTGGCTAAAGTCAGCTGGACCAAGGAAGACAACCGTGATGCGGTGAAAAGCTATAACCCCAAAACCCTGGAAGAGCTAAAGGCACTGGCGCCAAAAGCCAACTGGGAAGCCATGTTTGAAGGCGCAGACATACCCCTGCGGGATAAATATATCGTTGCCCAGCCCAGTTATTTCGAAGCCGCTGACGATATTATTGCAAACCTCGATTTAAGCAGTTTGAAAAACTACCTTACATTCCAGACACTGGATGCATTTGCTCCCGTCTTGACAGACTCCAGTTTTGACTCCTGGTTCGCTTTCCACCGTGCCGGACTGCAGGGTGTGCCTGAATCACGGCCGCGTTGGAAACGTGCCATTGCTTCAATTAACGGTAACATGGGTGAACTGCTCGGCCAGTTATATGTACAGAAACACTTCACGCCGGAATCGAAAGCACGGATGGTGGACCTGGTAAACAACCTGAAATCTGCCTATAGCGATTCCATTATTAAGCTGGAGTGGATGAGCGAAGAAACCAAACAGCAGGCACTGGATAAACTGTCTAAGTTCTACACCAAAATTGCTTATACCGACAGCTGGCGTGACTACAGCAAGTTTGAGGTTAAAGCTGGTGATTTAATCGGCAACATTAAACGCTCAGCTGAATTTGAGTCACAGCGCCAACTCGCCAAGCTGGATAAACCGGTGGATAAAACCGAATGGTTCATGACCCCGCAAACCGTCAACGCCTACTACAATCCACCCTGGAATGAGATTGTATTTCCAGCCGCAATCCTGCAACCGCCTTTCTTTAATCCGAAAGCCGATGATGCGGTTAACTATGGCGGAATCGGTGCAGTAATCGGCCACGAAATCGGCCATGGATTCGATGACCAGGGGCGTAAATTTGACGGTGACGGCAACCTGCGCGACTGGTGGACAGAAGCAGATGCAGATGCATTTGAACTGCGGCGTGCCAAGCTTGCAATACAGTACAATGGTTTTGTAGTCATAAATGGGCTGACGATTAATGGCGATTTTACCTCGGGTGAAAACATCGGCGACCTCGGCGGTCTGTCAATCGCCTATAAAGCCTATAAAGCCTCACTCAATGGCCAGGAAGCTCCTGTCATTGACGGCCTCACCGGCGACCAACGGTTCTTTATGGGCTGGGCACAGGTTTGGCGACGCAAGTACCGGGATGAAGAACTCGAACGCCGTCTGACGGTTGATCCACATTCACCATCGAAAGCACGCGCCAACGTCACCGTTTCCAATATTCCGGCATTCTACGAGGCTTTCAATGTTCAGGAAGGTGATGCCATGTATCGGCCACCGGAAGACCGGGTCCAAATCTGGTAGCAAAGTGAATATAAACCCACGCAGAGAACGGTCGCCTAACGCGGCCGTTTTTTGTTTATTCAATTTTGTTTGCGACCTTTCCTGACAAGTGAGCGTCATAGAAAGTATATGACTGAGTCAATCTTCCTGCTTAAATTGGAAAAGCGGCTGTTGCGGGATGCGCAACAGGGGGATCAATTGGCCTGCGAAAAGATATATCGCCTGTATGCCTCACCAGCCTACAGCCTGGCGCGGAGAATGTTGACATGCCCGGAACATGCCAAAGAAGCAACCCAGGATGCGTTTGTATCAGCATTCAGGCAATTATCCAGGTTTCAGGGTGAAGTCCCTTTCTGGGCCTGGTTGAAGCGAATAGTCAGCAACGCTTCCATCGATATGATCCGCCGCCGCAAACCGGAGGTTTCTCTCGATGCCATGAGCGGAGACGCGCATCATCCATCCGAAGATGATGGTGCAGAAAACCAGCTTCTACTGGAGCAGCTACTGTTAAGCCTTTCGGACGAAGATCGGGTTATTGTCTGGCTGCATGATGTAGAAGGTTATAAACATCGCGAAATCGCCAGCCAGTTGGGACGAAGTGTGAGCTACTCCAAGACACGCTTATCCCGGGCAAGGGCAAAGCTTTTATGCCATGCCGATATAAGCAATAAGGAAAACACTGCCGATCAGCACAGATTAAATCCAGCTTTGAAAGCTACCTGAATATGAGTGATATGAAATGAAAAAGCCAATTCCATTACATGATCCCTGCCAGCTGCGGTCATTACCCGGCTACGATGCCCCGGATGATTTATGGTCGGGTATACAAGCACAGCTCTCCACAACTGAAAGCCTGCAGGCAAACCACCGTCCGGCCTGGCTAGCCCTTGCTGCCAGTGTGTTATTAGGCATATTCCTGGTTAATCAGTTTTATTTGCAGAATCCAGCAGAACAACCCTATCAAACCGACCAGGGTCAAGTGGCTGATAATAATGTAACACCAGCTAAAACCGCTGACCCCGAGTATATTCCAGCGGATAGCATTCTTATCGAAAACCAGACTGAACGGTTGCTTGCTATGTCGCAAACACTGGAAGATCGAATTGAAAATTACAAATTCCAGAATGGCCCGGTTTCAGCCCGCGAAGCCATCGTTATCGCCGAACTTGAAGATATGATTGCTGTTGTCGATGAACAACTGGGTTCGCAAAATGCCGACCCGGAACTGTGGTATCGCCGGGTTACTTTACTCGCCGACCTTGTTGCAGTATACGACCAGCGGCGTAACCGGGATTACAGCCAATATGTTGCACTCTGAAATGGAACAAAAAATGGAGCAAAAGATGTCCATGCTTAAACTAGTACCTAGCTTAATTCTCGCCTCCTTATTTTTGCTTGCGCTATATATATCTCCGCTAGCTGCAGAGACAATTATAAAACCAGCAGATGAGCTGAGTCCGCAGGAACAGGCTGAATTCGAGCAGCTGAAAGCTGAGTTTGAACTGCAGCGCAGCGAACTTGATCAGCGCCGCGCTGCACTTGAGCAAGCTGTTGAAGAGATGCACAAAGCATCGCAGGAAATGGCCCGCTTAAGTCATGAGATGCGTGTAGCTCCTGATGCCTCAAATGAATTCATCTGGGTTTCCGAGAGCCGTCATACTGTATCACAGCCATCGGCATCCATCGGCATACTAATCAGCCAGGATGGTGATATCAACGGCCCGGAAATTGTCGGCCTGACACCCGGTGGACCTGCAGAAAGCGCTGGCCTGCAGAAAGGAGATCAAGTCCTCAGCATTAACGGCACTGATTTACTGCCTTCTCCAGGCCCCGAACGCATGGAAATCCTGATACATGAACTCTCCCGAATCGAAGCTGGAAATCAGGTTAGCTTAACCCTGTTGCGTGGTGAAAAACCCATGACTGTTAATATCACTGCAGAAAAACGCAACCCGGCAGGCCTGCATACACTGATTCGTCCACCCCGCCCGCCCATGCCACCCATAGCCTCATCAGCTGGGCTGGTCATTGCACCGCATGCAGTGAATACCCCCAATGCAGATGAGATGGTGATGATTCAACGCTCCATATCTGATATCGATGGTATCCAGAACAGCAAACATATTATTGTTAAAGTTGAAGGCAGGGATGGCATGGTGGCCGGCCTTGAAGGCGAAGAAATGGAACGCCACATCAAACTTCTCGAGCAGCGCCTGGAAAATATGGAAATAGATATAGATATCGAAAACTTCCCGGGTGCTCCGGAAATGAGTAATTTTGAAGTCATTATCGGCCAGGCTACCGAAAATGCTATTTTCTTTTTTGACAGTAACATGGTCAGTGGACTGGAACTTGCACCCCTGAATCCGGGCCTGGGTAAATACTTTAAGGTGGATAGCGGCGTGCTGGTGTTAGATGCCCGCGCTGATAATTCCCTGAATCTTGCAGCAGGCGATGTTATTACTGCCGTAGGTTCCCAGGAAATATTCCGGCCAGCCGATTTGATGCGTAACTTGCGTTTTCTAAAAGATGGAGAAAAGATCAGCCTGGAAGTTATCCGCAGCGGTCAGTCGCTGACTGTAGAAAGCCAACCGGTTGATAAATCCATACAGCGGTTGCACTCTCCGCAATAACACCAACCGTAGGGTGGGCATTTATGCCCACGCGGGGAATGAGAGCCATCAAGTTTTTACGCGTGGGCATAAATGCCCACCCTACACCGCATCATTAATCATTTTAATGCTCTGCTCCTCTACTTCTGCAGCAACCGTTTTCAGCGCATCACTTTCGCTCAACATCCCCAGCATACTGGCCGGTGAAATCATACCGATATAGTTTTGACCTTTCTCCGAATACACAGAAATACGGCACGGCAATGCCATATTCATACTCATATCAGCTTCCAGCACCTTTTTAGCCTGATGCGGATTGCAAACTTCGAATACCAGGCAGTCTTCATTCATTTCAACGCCCTTATTTTGCAGCGTTTGTTTCAGGTTATGTATGTGTAAAACCCCAAAGCCATGCTTAACCACAGCGGTCTGTAAATCGGCAGTTGCCTGTTCAATAGTCTTTCCAGTTTTACAAATATATTTCATTGGGTTAATCCATCCGGTAATTGTCTTGCGTCTATTTTATGCCATTCATCTGCAGAGCACAGCATTGGGCTGACATGCTAAAATCCATCTTTCAAACAACTTGTCCAAAATAAAAGAGCCTGAGTGTATGTCTGCTAATTCCACTAAATCCATTTACTTCGCATTAGGGGCAAACTCTTCAATTGCAGTTGCCAAAAGTTTTGCCGCCTGGATTACCGGTTCCGGCGCCATGCTGGCTGAAGCCATTCACTCCTTTGCTGATTCCGGAAATCAACTGTTGCTGTTGCTGGGACTCAAGCAAGCAGGCAAACCCTCGGATGAAAGCCACCCGTTGGGTTATGGAAAATCCACCTATTTCTGGTCATTCATCGTTGCCCTTATCCTGTTCTCCATGGGCGGCATGTTTTCACTTTATGAAGGTATTCACAAGCTGCAACATCCGACAGAACTGGTTAAGCCTGAGTGGGCTATCGGTGTACTGATCTTCGCAATTATTGCAGAGGGTATATCAATGTGGGGAGCTTTGCGGGAAATCCGCAAGGTTCAATACGGCAGGCCTCTCTGGCGATGGTTTCGTGAAAGCCGTCAAAGTGAGTTAATCGTGGTTTTTGGCGAAGACCTCGCCGCCCTGGTAGGACTGGTGCTGGCACTGGCTGCAATTGTTGCAACTATCATAACCGGTAACCCGGCCTGGGATGCCATGGGCACTATTGCCATTGGTGTACTATTGCTGCTGATTGCTATCGCCATAGGTGTCGAGGTTAAAGAATTGCTGATTGGTGAAAGTGCCGATCCGGTAATCAAAAAAGAGATGTTGCATTTCCTCCACCAGCAGGAAGCGGTAGCGGAAGTATACAATCTGATTACCCTGCAAATGGGCGGTGACATCATGGTCGCAGTAAAGGCCAGGATGAGCGGCACCAATGAAGCGGATACGATGATAGAAAACATCAATCAAATAGAAAGAAGTTTCAGAAGCCGTTTTCGCGAAGTCAAATGGCTATTTTTTGAACCTGATAACAGGGATTAAGCTGTTCCCGTCTTTCAATACCAACCCACGAGATACATCTATGGATTCAAATTCACCAAAAGTCGGTTTTGTTAGCCTGGGCTGTCCTAAAGCCCTGGTAGATTCAGAACGAATCCTGACCCAGCTGCGGACCGATGGTTACCAGATATCCGCCAACTACGATGATGCCGATTTGGTAGTGGTGAATACCTGTGGGTTTATCGACAGTGCCAAAGCTGAATCCCTGGAAGCCATTGCCGAAGCACTGGAGTCCAATGGTAAAGTTATCGTTACCGGCTGCATGGGTGCGCAGGCAGAAGAAATAACCAATGTTCACCCCAAAGTACTGAGTGTTACCGGACCGGCACAATACGAGGAGGTGGTCACCGCCGTCCACCGTTATGCCCCTTTCGCGCACTCCCACGACCCGCATCTAGACCTGATCCCTCCCCAGGGCATCAAGCTGACGCCGAGGCATTATGCCTACCTGAAAATCTCAGAAGGCTGTAACCATAAGTGTACTTTCTGCATCATCCCCGATCTCCGCGGCAGGCTGGTTTCCCGCCCTGTCGGCAGTGTCCTCGATGAAGCAGAAAGACTGGTTAAAGCCGGTGTACGCGAGCTGCTGGTGATATCCCAGGATACCAGTGCATATGGTGTGGACCTAAAATATAAACTGGATTTCTGGAATGGCATGCCGGTTAAAACACGCATGCTGGAACTCTGTGAGGCCCTCTCCAGCCTGGGTGTCTGGGTACGCCTGCATTATGTCTACCCATACCCCAATGTGGACAAGGTGATTCCGTTGATGGCTGAAAGGAAAATCCTGCCTTACCTGGACATCCCCTTCCAGCATGCCAGCCCGCGGATACTCAAAGCCATGAAACGCCCTGCGGCTGCTGAGAACACACTTGCAGCAGTCAATCGCTGGCGCGATATATGTCCGGATATTACCATTCGCAGTACTTTTATCGTCGGCTTTCCCGGAGAAACCGAACATGATTTCGAAATGCTCCTGGATTTTCTTGACCAGGCCCAACTGGATCGCGTCGGCTGTTTTCAATATTCACCCGTGGATGGTGCCCGTGCCAACCAGCTGGCTGAGCATATTCCGGGCGAAGTTATGCAGGAACGCTGGGAACGACTGATGGCATTACAGGCAGGCATAAGCCGCAACAAACTGACAACTAAAGTAGGGCAGCAAATTGAAGTCCTGGTCGACGCTGTAGAGGGGCAGCAGGCTACTGCCCGATCCTGGGCTGATGCACCAGAGATTGATGGCCTGGTGCACATAAGTAATGCTGCCGACCTGCGCCCAGGTGACAGTTTGCAGGTAACCATTACCAGCAGTAATGACTATGACCTGTTTGCCGACCTTGAACAAAAATAAAGAAACCATTGAATAAGGCCAGCTGTGCAGACCCTTTCACCAACATCGAAACTACTATTACGCAGTTTGCCACGACTGCTCGAATACAAACAAGCGTTAGTGCTGGTTAATCCACCTGCCGATTCACTGATCCGGGAATTGTTCAGCGAGGGCATCTCCAATCTGTCTATATGGTCACATGATTACCATATATATCAATACATTAAGAACGATACAAAAGAATTGACATTAGATATTGATTTTACTGCAAATATTCAAATTAGTGGCAATCAAAAACCTGGGATGGCTATTATCTTCCTGCCAAGGGAAAAACCGTTTCTGGATTATTTAGTGGCACAAACCTTAGGAGCACTACGGCCTGGAGCTACAGTCTGGCTGGTCGGTGAAAATCGCGCAGGAATCAGGTCATCAGCAAAAAGATTAGCTAATCTTTCAGGCACTGCTGTGACTAAATTAGACAGTGCCCGCCATTGCAGTTTACTGGAAACAACAATCCGCACAGATCACCAGGATACTGAACACGTCCTCGCGGAGACACAATCGGGCTTTGAGCTGGAGTTTAACCAACAAAGCTGGGAATTTACTACACTGCCCGGCGTTTTCAGTTGTGGCAGGATGGACCCTGCGAGCCAGATGCTATTACATAGCCTGGAAAAACAGGCTGTTAGAGGGAAAGTACTGGATTTTGCCTGTGGCTGCGGTGTACTTGGGATTTGTGCCAGCAGCTTACAGCCTGGTATCAGCCTGGATTTACTGGATGTTAGTGCCATGGCATTAACCAGTACCGAATTAAACATCCATCAGGCAGCTCTGCCGCCAGGCAAGGTTAATATCTTTGCCTCAGACGCCTACTCTGCCGTCAGGGATCGTTATGATGCGATTATTAGCAACCCCCCCTTCCATCGCCATACCCGGCAAACACTTGAGGTCAGCGAGAGACTAATACTCCAGGCACCCCTGCACCTGAAACCCAGGGGTGAGCTGCGGATTGTGGCCAATCGCCACCTCCCTTACCTGAAATTATTCCAACAAACTTTTCGTAAAGTAGAAATATTAAATTCAGATCGCAATTTTCATGTGATTCTGGGAAAATACCCATTTACCCATAGAACTTAAGCTCACTATATTGGTCGTACGGCAGACATTACAGGTTCAACGACAAATTATTAAACCTATACTGATTCAACGGGCAATAAATTCAACCACGAGGTTAATTAATGAAAAAGCTGAGATTGACAACATTGAGATCAACTGTACTGGCTGCAACACTTGCAATACTAGCCCTGTCCGCCTGTCAGCAGGAGGCAGGAAAACCATTAACTGCAGCCGAAAAAATTGTAGCTCCAAACGAGCATGTAAAAGGCTTACTCGAAAAAGCTGCTAGCGTAAGCAGCCAGGCAAAAGTCAAATCGGACGACACCCTCTCCGATTACCAGGAAGATAATGGAAGCATGAATACTGTTGTTTTTGATGGTAACAGTGAAACCTCTTTTCAAACCAGCATGGAAGAGTTTCAATCCATTGCAAACAGCAGCCAGATTAATGCCTTAAATTCAGCCATCAACTACCTTAAGTTTTATGACCTGTCGACTCGCGGTAACATGGAAAAACTTTATCAAACCCTTGACGGTTTAACCGCTGAACAAATCATCTTGCGAGCAAAGGGAATCCGCAGAAACTAAATGGGGCTTCCTCAAAGACATAATTGTATGAACACCCTGCAGTAATTAAAGGAGCCCATACAGCCTGAAGAAATCCCTCAGGCGGCTCCTTAACTTACCAATTCATCAACCTGCAGTACATTTGAGTAGCCTTCGAAAAGTGTTTGCTCAAAAGCAGTCTATTCAGACCCTGGCTCAGCCGACTCAGTTGCAGCTAATTCACTGCTTGCCTCTTCATCATCTGCAGCCATTGATTCAATCCGTGCCAGACCAACGAGATTCTCATTCTCGGCAACTTTAATCAGGGTAACGCCCTGGGTATTTCTTCCCAGGATTGAAATGTCACTAACGCCGGTGCGCACCAGTGTGCCATTATCTGAAATCAGCATAATGTCATCTTCATCCAGCACCAACTGGGCACCAACCAGGCAGCCGTTGCGTTTAGATGTTTTGATTCCAATCACACCCATGCCGCCGCGCCCCTGAACTGAGAACTCTTCCAGTCTGGTTCGCTTACCGTAACCGCGTTGGGTCGCTGTTAACACATCACCTTCGGTGGTCACCAGCATTGACATCACTTTTTCTTTGGCCTTCAGTTTAATGCCGCGAACACCACGGGTTTGACGGCCCATAGGACGGGCATCGGTTTCATTAAATCTGATACATTTTCCAGAACTGGAAAACAGCATGATGTCCTGTTTGCCGTCGGTTAATGCCACACCAATCAGGGTGTCGTCGTCAGGTAATTCAATCGCCCATATACCATTTGCACGCGGGCGCGAATAAGCAGGTAAAGCCGTCTTCTTCACGGTGCCATTGGCGGTGGCAAAGAAGACAAATAAATCTTCAGAGAACTCACGTACAGGTAATATTGCGTTAACCCGTTCGCCTTTTTCCAATGGCAGTAAATTAATAATAGGTTTACCACGGCTGATGTGGCTTGCCTGCGGGATTTCGTATACTTTCATCCAGTGGACCTTGCCCCTGGAAGTAAAGCACAGCATCGTGTCATGCGTATTGGCTACCCAAAGTTGTTCAATAAAATCCTCTTCTTTCATCTTCGTGGCTGATTTACCTTTACCACCGCGACGCTGAGACTGATAGCGATCCAGGCTCTGGGATTTTACGTAACCTGCATGTGAGAGTGTAACTACAACATCTTCTTCAACAATCAAATCTTCCAGGCTCAGGTTTAGTCGAGTCTGCAAAATTTGCGAACGCCTTTCATCACCATATTGTTCGCGAATAGCTTCCAGTTCTTCACGAATAACTTTCATTAACCTTTCCGGATCCTGGAGGATACTCAGGAGTTCGCGCACGGTTTTTAATATCTGCTCATACTCTTCTGTTAATTTATCCTGCTCAAGTCCTGTAAGGCGGTGTAAGCGAAGATCAAGGATAGCCTGCGCCTGTTCAGTCGTTAACTGATAGCCTTTCTCCTGTAGTCCAAAACGGGCATCAAGATCTTCCGGCCGTGATAACTCAGCGCCAGACTGCCCTAATAAGGCTTTTACCAGGCCGGCATCCCAGAGTTTTGCCTGCAGGCGTTCTTTGGCTTCCGATGGATTGGCTGAGGTTTTCACCAGTTCGATAACTTCATCCAGGTTTGCCAGTGCAACAGTCAGGCCTTCCAGGGTATGTGCCCGGTTGCGCGCTTTGCGCAATTCAAACAAAGTACGGCGGGTGACAACTTCACGCCGGTGACGGATAAATGCCGTCAGGACTTGTTTGAGGTTAAGCAGTTTCGGCTGGCCGTTGATTAACGCAACCATATTTATACCAAACACATTCTGCATCGCCGTGTGCTGGTAAAGGTTGTTCAGTATAACTTCTGCAACCTCTCCGCGTTTAAGGCCAATCACCATGCGCATGCCATCCTTATCGGATTCATCACGCAATACATTAATACCTTCAAGACGTTTTTCTTTAACCAGGTCTGCGATTTTTTCCAGCAAACGGGCTTTGTTAACCTGATACGGCAGTTCGGTGACAATAATATATTGTTTGCCGGAGCTCTCGTCGGTTTCAACATGCGTACGCGCACGCAAATAAATACGGCCTTTGCCAGTCTTATAAGCTTCGACAATACCCGCAGCACCATTGATGAATGCCGCTGTGGGAAAATCCGGACCCGGCAGGGTTTCCATCAGCTCTTCAATAGTGAGCTCCGGATTTTGAATCAGCGCGATGGTTGTATCAATGACTTCGGTAATATTGTGCGGTGGAATATTAGTTGCCATGCCAACCGCAATACCGGAAGAACCATTAATCAGCAAGTTGGGAACCCGGGTTGGCAACACCGATGGTTCATACTCTGATTCATCATAGTTAGGGATAAAATCAACAGTTTCTTTATCCAGGTCCGCCAGTAGCTCGTGTGCAAGCCGGGTCATGCGCACTTCGGTGTATCGCATTGCAGCTGCGGAATCACCATCTACAGAACCAAAGTTACCCTGGCCATCGACCAGCATGTAGCGCATGGCAAAAGGCTGCGCCATTCTAACAATCGTGTCATATACGGCTGTATCACCGTGCGGATGATATTTACCAATGACATCGCCGACTACACGGGCAGATTTTTTATAAGATTTATTCCAGTCGTTTCCAAGCACCCGCATAGCAAAAAGCACGCGCCGGTGAACGGGTTTCAGGCCATCCCTGACATCGGGTAAAGCCCGGCCTACGATTACGCTCATGGCGTAATCCAGATAGGATTGTTTCATCTCGTCTTCGAGATTGACCTGCAGGATTTCTTTGGCCATTTCTGCCATAGTGATAAAATCTCTCTAAATATTCTCTATATTGTTGTTATTTATGTATTTATCAACAAATATAATGAGCTTAACGCAAGCATATTACAGGCCCGCACGGAAGTAAGGAATTATACCAGAAATGTGTTGTTTTTACCGGACTAAATAGCCTGTTTCCAGCATATTCCAGGTCACGACCGGAGCTGGAACCAGCCCTTATCCAGCTGCAAATAAAGCCGCGACAGAATCGGCATTCGGCAGTTCGATTGCGACCTTTTCTGTAACCAGGACATCAACCCAGGATGCAGGTGTAATATCAAATACCGGATTCCATACCGAGGCAATTGAATCATTAATTACACAGTCACCAAAATGGGTGAGTTCGGCAGCCGCACGTGTTTCGATTGGAATATCCAGCCCGCTCGCAGCATCGATATCAATAGTCGATAAAGGTGCCACAACCATCATTTTTGTCGAATGCAGCTGGCAAAGTGCAGCAAGTGACCGGGTTCCAATTTTATTGGCAACATCGCCATTTAATGCCACCCTGTCGGCACCGGTAATCACCCAGTCCACCGACTTCTCCGCCAACAGCCAGGCCGCAGCCGAATCAGTGATCAAAGTCGCTGGAATACCATCCTGCTGAAGTTCCCAGACAGTTAAGCGCGCACCCTGCAACCAGGGACGCGTCTCACAAGCATAAACCTCGCTGATTAAGCCCTCCGACCAGGCCTTTCGGATTACTCCCAGGGCAGTACCATAGCCGCCAGTGGCCAGGGAACCTGCATTGCAGTGGGTAAGCACCACCGAGTTCGGCTGTATATACCCCGCCCCCAGCTCCCCCATCCTGTAGTTTGCTGAGACATCACCTGCCTGCAGGTCAGTCGCTATCGCTATCGCAGTCTCTATGCTGGTGTTAATGTCGCGCCCCGGCTGTAGTGCCCGGCCGACCTCACCCAGTGCCCAGACAAGATTAACTGCCGTTGGCCGGGCATCGGCAAGCAGGCGCAAATCTTCAGCAATACGTTTTCGTTGTTCAGAATCCTCTACCTCCCTGTGCTGCAGCAGGGAAAGCACAAAACCCCAGGCAGCTGTAATCCCGATTGCCGGAGCCCCGCGGACAACAAGATCCTTAATTGCCTGCGCCACCGCAGGGGCCGTACTCAGGCAAAGCCACTCCTGTTTTTGCGGTAAAAGCCGTTGGTCCAGCAGCAGTAATTCATTTTCCTGCCAGTTGATGGGACGAACCTTGTCATAATCACCCATACGGGTCTCCTGAATTCCTTTCATCTTTGGGTAAGTATAGCCCAAATTCCCGAAATTCCCGAAATTCCCCGCGCAAATCCGGTATCATTAACCGTGTTACCATCATTTTATTAAACAGGATTTATACCCATGAAAGCAGGACTTATTGCACTCTTATTACTGTTAACAAGCAGTAGCGCCCTTGCAGCTAAAAACCCTAAAGTTTTAATGCAGACCAGCAAAGGCGATATCACCATTGAACTGAATGCAGAGCTAGCCCCGATATCAACAAAAAACTTTCTCGATTATGTAAATACTGGTTTCTACGCAGACACTATCTTCCACCGGGTTATTTCCCACTTTATGATCCAGGGTGGTGGTTTTACCGCCGAACTCAACCAGAAAACGCCCCGTGAACCAATCAAAAATGAGGCCGCAAACGGCTTGAAAAACCTTCGTGGCACCATTGCAATGGCACGCACCAATAATCCCAATTCGGCTACATCACAATTTTTTATTAATGTCCAGGACAATCGCTCACTTGATAAATCACCGATTAATGACGGCTATGCGGTATTCGGTAAAGTCATCGACGGCATGAATGTGGTTGATGATATCCGTTTTGTAGAGACCGGTTATTCAAAGGGTATGGGTGATGTACCTGGCGAAACCATCACCATTATTTCCGCTAAGGTTATCACCGATTAAATACGGGAGCCTTCAGGAGAACAAACGTGCAGACCATGCAGCAGAAGGGTAAAACATTCTTTATATCCGACACCCATCTGGATGATAAACGCCCCGAAACCACCAGCCTGTTTTTACAGACACTGGAAACCCGGGTAAAGGGTGCAGATTCACTCTATCTTTTAGGTGATATTTTTGAATACTGGATCGGCGATGATGCAGTCGGCGAGACAGCCAGCGAAGTAGCCCGCATCAGTAACTACCTTACAGATCATGGAACCCGCATCTACTTCATGCATGGCAATCGTGATTTCCTTCTCGGCGAGAAATATGCGCGTTATGCCGGATGGAAATTAATTCCAGACCCCGTTGAGATCGACCTTTATGGCAACCGGATTTTACTTATGCACGGTGACAGCCTGTGCACAGATGATACCGCCTACCAGGCTTTTCGCACGCAGGTCCGCAACCCTGTTTGGCAAAAAACATTTCTCTCCCACAGCATAGCAGAGCGAATTAATATGGCGCGGCAGGCGCGATCCGAAAGCAGAAAACATACGACTGCTGCGGACAGCATGATTATGGATGTCAATAATGAGGCAGTTCTTAATGCATTTTCCGGGCATAAATCGACCACACTAATTCACGGTCACACACACCGCCCAGCTACCCATTCACTGTCCATTGAAGGTAAGCCTTATAAAAGAATTGTACTCGGTGACTGGTATAAGGACGGCTGGCTGATTGAAGCTGACAAGAATGGCATAGAGTTATTAGAACTGAAACAGCCTTGAATACGGGTCAAATATTAACTCTCAATAATCCCCGGCAGGTTTATTAAAACCAACAAAAAATGCCCCGCAATTGCGGGGCATTTTTATCACAGGGTAAATAGCATTACCAACCACACGACCTGCCTGCATTCTGCTCATCAAGCCATACTTTTAATGGCGCAAAGTAATCCAGGATTGCAGTCGCATCCATTGTGTCTTTACCGGTGAGTGCTTCAAGTGCTTCCGGCCAGGGTCGCGAAGCACCCATTTCCAGCATAGCTTTCAAGCGGGCACCGGCTTCCTTGTTATTGTAGATGGAACAGCGGTGGATATCACCCTTGTCACCGGCAATTTCACACAGGGAACGGTGGAACTGGAACTGCAGGATATGTGCGAGGAAATAACGGGTATAAGGCGTGTTACCGGGAATATGGTATTTCGCCCCCGGATCAAAGGCATTTGCAGGACGTTCACCCGGTGCAGCAACACCCTGGTATTTAGTCCGCAGTTGCCACCACAGGTCGTTATAACCTTCAGGCCCGGCTTTACCGGCAAATACCTGCCAGCGCCATTGATCAACCACCAGGCTGAATGGCAGGAAGGCGATTTTTTCAAGGGCTTTATGCATTAGCAAACCCAGGTCCCCTTCAGTGGAAGGGATCTTGTCCAACAGCTTGATCTGCTGCAAATAGGCCGGGGTAATAGACAGAGCAACGGTATCACCTACGGCTTCATGAAAACCATCATTGGCAGAATTACGGTACAGGGTGGGTTGTGCCTTATAGGCCCGCTGGTAGTAGTTATGACCAAGCTCGTGATGAATGGTGTTGAAGTCTTCAGCATCCACCTTAATACACATTTTGATCCGAATATCATCCTGATCATCCAGGTCCCAGGCAGACGCGTGGCAGACTACATCACGGTCAGCAGGCTTGATGAATAATGAACGTTCCCAGAAGGTCTGTGGCAGAGGTTCAAAACCCAGCGAACTGAAGAAGTTCTCACCGGTCTTGACCATCTTGATTTCATCATATTCCTGTTCCGCCAACAACGCAGTGAGGTCGATGCCTTCGGTTTTAGATTCAGGTGCAACCAGGTCATAAATATTTTCCCAGCTCTGGGCCCACATATTACCCAGCAGGTGCGCAGGTATAGGACCATCCTGTGGAACAACATCGGTACCGTAAGTTTCCCCAAGTTTAGCCCGCACATGGCAGTGCAGTGCTTCATACAAAGGCCCTACCTGGCCCCAGAGTCGATCCAGTTCGGTTGCAAAGGCATCGGCCTCCATGTCATAGCCGGAACGCCACATTTGCCCGAGATCAGCATAACCAAGGTCCTGCGCGCCTTCATTTGCCAACTCAACCTCGCGTGCGAATAGCTCACGCATCGGTGGAGAAATAGTACGCCAGCCCTCCCAGGCTTCACGCAGTTCGGTCTCTTTGCGGGATTCACCGATAATTTTTTCCAGTGCACCAAGATCCTGGCATTCACCCTTCTCAGGGCAGTATTTGCCTTTACCGTACATGCCATTCATTTTTGTGGAAACCGCGGCCAGTTCTGCATTCTTGGCTGCATCATTCGGTGCCGGCAGGACAATGCCCTGTCGTAAAGCATCCAGTTTACGCCGGGTATCATAATCAAGCTTCAGGCTATTGAAGCGTGCCGCTTCATTTGCCAGTTGTACCATCGCACCTGTCAGGTTTTCATTGGCACGCGCAGAAAGTGCTTCGCTATCCTGGGTAATAAAGTTCTGATAGACCCAGTCGGCCTGGTTAATTTCAATAAACAACTGATCCAGTTTTTTCTCAGCAGCCTGGATGAAGGCTTTTGCCTCTTCAGTGGTTGGTACGTCCTCAGCAATAGTTGCTACGTCCTCAACAGGGGTTGAGCCGGGATCGCATGCAAATAAGCACAAACTGAACGAGCTTGCGAGCAGTAATTTGTGGAACTTGATCATGATATTTTCCTATACACTGTTTGTGGTAGTACTGTGCGCAATAAAGCGCGGAAAAACAATGACTCAGTTTAGCAGAAACGACCTGCTTTTTCCCTTGATGGCAACGAAGAATATGACTTGGGGGGAACCGTATTGTTTTTCGGGTGACTAAAACTGCAACAAGCGCTATTCTTGTTGGGATATTTTTCTAATCTTCGGATGCCAGATGCAAAACCCCCTTAAACTCATACTCGCCCTCCTGTTGATCATTCCCATCAACCTCTACGCACAGGAAATAATTAATAATACTGAAAATAATGCTGGCTCAACTGAAGCGCTCCAGCAGCCGGCATTTTCAGATTTGATTACTGCCGCAGAACTGGTTGCAATAGCCCAGCTCAACGACACACGCTATGAATACCTGCGCGGCTTCCCCAATAAGGGAGTTGCCTGGATGCGGCCTATAATCAAATATAAAAGTGAGCGTGCGATTGATATTTTTACTGTCTATGATGAAGGTATAAAAGGTTCGCATTGCTATTTTCCAGATACCGCCCGCTGGCAGGAGGGCAACCGTTTCCTGGTGTTCCTCAAACACGAAGAATTTATTCGTTACCGCGGCCTCACTCCGGTTTGCTACCTGCCGGTTTCCGTAAACACTGAGAACCAGTATGTACTGCGTTTACCGATAGACAATGTGGACTTGCCGGATGAACTTTTACAACAAGCACAGACCTACCAGTTCACCGACAGCGGTTCACGGATTGATGCAACAGAGCTGCTGCGTGAAGAAAAAGCCAGGTTGATCGCCGACAGTCAGATGAAAGATGAAGGTGATACGCTGGTTTATACCCGCGGCATTCCGATTTCAGCTGTGCGTGCTTATATCCGAAAAATTATTTCCGATCAAAACCCGTAGGGTGGGCATTTATGCCCTCCCTACGATATTACTTTATAGCAGGGTTCATAGGGTTTAGTACCTGGCATTTTCATCCTGTCCTGGGCAACGAAGGCTTTGAGCAACTTATCCAGCAACTCCATTAAAGCCGCCTCTCCACAAATTTCAAATTTCCCATATTCTCGAATGGCTGCGATACCTGTAGGCTTTACATTACCTGCGACAATACCCGAAAATGCTTTGCGTAAATTTGCCGCTAACTGGTGCGGCAGCTGGTCCCTGGATAGATCCAGGGCAGCCATATGCTTGTGGTCAGGGATAAACGGCTGCTGGAAATCAGCATCAATATGCAGCCCCCAATTGAAATAATAAGCACCACCTCTTTTCCTGCGATACGCTTTCACCTTCTTAATCCCCTGATACATCGCCACTGCAGTAGCCTGCGGATCATCAATGATAATCTCGTAATACTTGCGGGTTTCCTCACCCAGCGCGTGCACGATAAATTCATCAATCTGTTCGAAATATGCTGCAGCAGAAGCCGGACCGGACAGCACCAGCGGGAAAGGTATTTCCGCATTTTCCGGATGCATTAAAATTCCTAGCAAATACAATATTTCCTCTGCCGTGCCCACCCCGCCAGGAAAAATCACAATACCGTGCCCAAGGCGTACAAATGCCTCAAGGCGTTTTTCAATATCCGGCATGATGATGAGTTCATTGACAGTCGGGTTGGGGCTTTCAGCTGCTATGATCCCTGGCTCGGTAATTCCAATATAGCGACCTGGTGCAAGACGTTGCTTGCCGTGTGAAATGGTTGCCCCTTTCATTGGCCCTTTCATGGCACCGGGACCACAGCCGGTACAAATATTTAAACCGCGCAATCCCATTTCATAACCGCAGACTTTAGTGTAATCGTATTCCCCGCGTTTAATTGAATGGCCGCCCCAGCAAACAACCAGGTTCGGGTCGGTATTGGGAATCAATGCATCAGCATTCCTGAGGATTTCGAAAACCACGCTGGTAACGCATTCTGAATCAGAGGCGTCATAGCCGGCTGCCTCACTTAATTCAATATCGTGGTAAACAATATCCCTCAATACAGAAGACAATAGCTCCCTGACCCCCTCGATAATTTTTCCGTCGACAAACGCAATACCAGGGGCGTTTTTCATGTCGAGGCGGATACCGCGATTGGTGTGGATAACCTCAATTTCAAAATCACGATAAAGGGCCAGCATGGCTTCTGCATCATCGGATAGACTACCGCTGGTCAAAACGGCCAGGGCACAACGGCGTAAGAGTTCTTTTAACTCACCGGCACTGGCATACTGCAGGCGTTTTACTTCTTTATGCGAAAGGGTATTCAACAGGCCGGCGGGATAAACCTGGGTTGTTACTGCATCCATTAATTATTCTCTTATGTCTGTTATTGTTTTGGAGAGAAAGCATACCTCAATTTATTTAGCACCACAGCAAATTATTACTTTTCGATTGGCAAAAAAAACCAGCCTCCCGAAGGAGGCTGGCTTATTACATTACCTATATCCGGATCAGAAGTTAACTTCAACACCCAGGCGAATTGTCCACAAGGAACGATTCTCAAGCAAGTTATTGATAGTACGGTCATTAAACTGTTCAAATACATATTGACCGTCATCATTCAGACTGGAGTTGACTGCCTGCACAGAGAAGAACTGTGCATCATTAACAAGACCCCAGCCATCATCAATCAGGTTACCCAGATTGTATACCTTGAGGAAAACCCGGCCTTTACTCTGACCGAAGAACGGTATTTCCTGATCGACCCGCAGGTCAAAACGTGTTGACCATTTAGCATGCTGTGCATTGCGATCGAGCAAGCCGCTACCCAGGCCTTCCTTCTGCACAAATGCGAAGAAAGCATCGGTATCAAAGTTATCACCAAAGATAACATTGCCATCATTCAAACCGGTTGGAACATACAGAAGATGACGTCCAAAGAAACCGTTACCTTCAAGGTCATTACTGCCCATTACATAGCTCTGTGGCTGGCCTTCTTTAGTAAAGCCAAAGAGTGAAACGCGGGTTTGTAAGTCTTTCCAGAAATAATGTCCCCAGGTACCACGGAATGTAAAGCGGTGCGGAACTTCATAGTTCGATGTAGCAGGTCTTGGGTCATTGATATCATTCAAGGCCACATTACTAAAGTTTGAGCTGGCTGTTGAACTGGTCATCGGGGAAACATCTTCCGCCTGTGTATAGGCATAACCCAACATCAGGTCAAGACCAAAATCAAAGTCCTTGCGCACAACAATCGAGAATATATCACTGACGGCGGTACGGTTAGAGTTGGTCAGCATAAAGTTATCGCGACCGTTGTTATAAGCATAGATCGGTTGGCCGATAATAGTTTCACCAACAATCTCCTGTGACAGATCAACATACAGGGCCGAATCAACTGTGCGGGTATGCAGGTAATCAATATCCAACTGGATCTCATACCAGGGCATATCCCAGGTCGCGCCAATGGCAAACTTCCACTCAGCCGGCTGCTCGAAGTTTGGATCAATCAGGGCTAAACGACTGGTGCTTCCGTTATCCGGTGTAGTTCCAGCAACGATATCATATAAAACCTGCGGCACATCAAAGCCAGGCATACCGGCACCTACCAACGGGATACTGCCATCCAGTACAGAGCCTGTGCCAGAAAAATTATTCAATCTCAGCTGAACATTGGTCAGGCCGTCATTACTGTAGGAGTTGGAAATCCAGACATTAGGGTTGCCGCCTGAATACAGTCCGAAACCACCTCGCAGGGATACATTATCCGCTACACCCCAGGTAAAGCCGAAGCGTGGCTGTAACAAATCAACACCGTCGATGGTGGCGTCATTACGGACGCCATTGGCTTCAGAAAATGCCGCGTTGTAATTAGGTGCATCACTAGTGGCAAACCAGTCATAGCGCAGGCCAAATACAATGGACAGGTCCTGGGCCGGGAAGTAAAGTTCATCCTGGATGTACAGGCTGTTCTGGTCGTTGGTGAATGAAGCCGCTGCATCATTGGCATCATTGGTACCACCACCGCTGCCATAATAAATACGACTGGGGCGACCCAACTGGAAGCGATCGATACCGGACATGCCACAGGCTGGATCCGTGAACCGGCCTTGTGCATCCAAAGCAGCACAATGTGCCGGATTACCAAATGAATCATCGAAGTAATCGTATTCGCCGCCTCTTGAGTGCTGCACGAAGATATTAAATACATCCAGTGATTCCTGCTCAAAACCACCGGTGATTACATGGTTACCAAGCAGATACTGACCCGTGATTTTAAAGAACTGGGATTCTGTGCTGAG
>JADFVZ010000095.1 GCA_015222805.1 Pseudomonadota bacterium | reverse complement strand
TACCAATTACCCGCGAGATATTCATTGAACGCGGTGATTTTATGGAAGACCCGGTACGTAAATATTTCCGCCTGAAACCGGGTGGTGAAGTGCGTTTGCGTAACGCCTTTATTATTAAATTCGTTGAACTGATCAAAGATGATAAGGGTGAGGTGGTTGAAGTCCATTGTGAGCTCGACCCGGAAACCCGCAGTGGTATGCCCGAGTCCAATCGCCGGGTTAAAGGCACCATCCACTGGGTTTCAACTGAGCACGGTGTGCCGACCGAAGTACGTCTGTATGATCGCCTGTTTAATGTTGAAAATCCACTTGGGGATAAAGAACGCGACTTCAGGGAGTTTATTAACCCGGACTGCCTGAGCAAAGTTACCGCCATTGTTGAACCGTCATTTATTGAAGCTGGCGGCTTCTGCCAGTTTGAGAGAGTGGGTTATTTCTGTTTTGATGAGCACGACTCGACAGCAGATAAACCCGTCTTGAACAGGACAGTAAGCCTGCGGGATTCCTGGGCAAAACGCGGCCGATAAGTCGTTAAGCTATGAAAAAATTATTTAAGTGGCTCGGTACCGGTTTATTGGCAGTATTTGTACTGCTGTCAGTGTTTGCCCTGCATACAGCCTACTTCAGGCCTGTAAGTCTTGGGCTGTTCTACAACAAAGTCTTTATGGAATTTGTTTTCCGTAATCCGGAATTGCTTTCCAGCATGGGTTTGCTGGAATCCGTTGGATTGCACTATAAAAATGATCAGTTAACGGATATTTCTCCACAGGCAGAGAGTGAAGATGCCGCCCTGGTACGCAAGGACCTCAAAGACCTGCTGACCTATGATTCCAGCGGTCTTCAGGGAGAAGATAAACTTTCCTATGAGGTGCTGGAGTTTTTCCTCAAGGATATGGTGGATGGTGAAACCTATAGGTATCACCAGTATCCGGTCAATCAACTGTATGGCGTACAAAATGAATTGCCATTATTTATGGCGACCCAGCATCAAATTACTTCCCTGCGTGAAGCTGAGGATTATATTGCCCGCTTGAATAACTTTGAGTGGAAATTTTCCGGCCTGGTTGAAAGCTTGCGGCTACGCGAAACAAAGGGGATTATCCCACAGAAATTTGTAGTCAAGAAAGTTCTGAAGGAAATGCAGGGTTTTATCGGCAAGCCGGCTGAAGATAATATTTTGTATACCGCATTTGTGGAAAAAGTCGATAAGCTGGATGATCTTGCTACCGATGTGCGCGAGTCGTTACGCTTACGTGCAGCGACAGCAATTCAACGCAGTGTCTATCCGGCTTATCAACAGCTGATTCATTATTTCCGCTCCCTGAAGCCGAAAGCTACAACGAATAATGGAGTTTGGGCGTTGCCGGATGGGGCAGGTTTTTATGCCTATATGGTGCGCCATCAC
The DNA here is from genome assembly GCA_015222805.1 of Pseudomonadota bacterium. GTDB lineage: Bacteria > Pseudomonadota > Gammaproteobacteria > Xanthomonadales > SZUA-36 > SZUA-51. The sequence goes on along the minus strand of JADFVZ010000095.1, from coordinate 3,603 downwards.
ACAACTACCACTATGACACCGGCACAAATCCATAAGCTGGGTCGGGCTGAGGTTACACGGATTGAAGCAGAGATGGACCTGATCCTCTGCGCCCATGAGTTGTGTGAAGGCGATATTGGTGAACGGATGCAGGTGCTGGGTAAAGATCCCCGCTATTTACACCAGGCGGGTGAAACTACAAATGCGCAAGTTCTGCAGGACTACCAGGACATTATTGATGAAATAACCCGGCATTTACCGGACTGGTTTGGGACCTTACCGAAGGCATCGGTCATCGTTAAACGCACCCCGGAGTTTAAACAGGAGACCGCTCCAATTGGTGGCTATTATCCACCACCACTGGACGGTTCAAGGCCGGGGATTTTCTTTGCCAATTTACGTGACCTTTCAGCCATCCCAAAATGGAGCATGCGGACACTTGCCTATCATGAGGCGATTCCCGGGCATCATATGCAAATTGCCATGGCCCACGAGCTTGAGGACTTGCCAATGTTCCGCAGCTTCCTGGGATTTACCGCCTTTCAGGAGGGTTGGGCACTGTATACCGAACAACTTGCCTGGGAAATGGGCCTGCTGGAAGACCCGCTTGATAATCTCGGCAGGTTGCAGATGGAGATGTTCCGGGCAGTCCGCCTGGTGGTGGACACTGGTATACACTCCAAACGCTGGTCACGTGAGCGGGCGATTCGGTTTATGTCCGACAAGACCGGCTTACCAAAAAATGATGTGATTGCAGAAATTGAACGCTACTTTGTTCAGCCCGGACAGGCACTGGCGTATAAGGTCGGGATGCTGAAAATCCTGGAGCTTCGCCAGCGGGCACAAGATGAGTTAGGCGATAAATTTGATATCCGCAGTTTCCATGATGCGGTTTTAACCCACGGTCAATTGCCCCTAATTCTGCTGGAGCAGGAAATCAATCAATATATAGACAACAATAAAGGTCTGCATTAATGCGAATAATTTCAGTCAATACCAATGGTATCCGCGCCGCCGCGCGCAAAGGTTTCTTTAAATGGATGGCCGCACAGAAAGCAGATTTTGTCTGTATTCAGGAAACCAAAGCCCAGGAACATCAGTTAACGGACGAAATCTTTAATCCTACCGGACAGAATGTATTCTTTTTTGATGCCGAGAAAAAGGGCTACAGCGGGACTGCTATCTACACCCCACACCAACCAGATGACGTACAGTTTGGTGTTGGCATCGACTGGTTTGATAATGAGGGTCGTTGGCTGCAGGTGGATGTTGGCAAGCTGACGGTTATCTCAGTCTATATGCCATCGGGTTCTTCCAAGGAAGAGCGCCAGTTGCTGAAATATGAATCGATGGCAAAGCTGGAGCCCGTCATTCAACAACTTAAAGCAGGTGGGCGCGATGTAGTCATCTGTGGTGACTGGAATATCGCACATAAAAAAATTGATATCAAAAACTGGCGCGGCAACCAGAAAAACTCCGGTTTCCTGCCCGAAGAGCGCGCCTGGATGGATAAACTCTACTCAAGCGACGGCCTCGACATGGTTGATGCTTTCCGTCAGGTCGATGAGCGCGAGCACCAGTACACCTGGTGGTCCAACCGCGGCCAGGCCTGGGCCAACAACACCGGTTGGCGGATTGATTACCAGGTCATCAGCCCATCGCTGGCAGATAAAGTCAGTGCCGGATCTATTTATAAGGACGAGCGTTTTTCGGATCACGCGCCGTTGATTATTGATTTTGACTACCAGGTCAATGGCTGAAACACCGGCCGCAGGCTTGTTGCTGGATCATTTGCAGCTACTGACATCCCTGGATCATACAGAACCGGTTCTCGATTTAGCCTGCGGCAATGGTCGTAACGGCCTGGCACTGGCAGCGGAAGGTTTAGATGTAATATTTGCAGATCGTTCGGCAGATAGTTTAAAGGCCGTTGAAGCTCTCCTGTCGGCATCAGGTCTACCGGGCAGCACCTGGCTGGTTGACCTGGAACAAGACGGTATCAATCCGTTATCGGGCCGGTGCTTTAGTGCCATTCTCTGCTTTCGCTACCTCCATCGCCCGCTACTACCGATGCTAAAAAAAGCCATCATTCCCGGTGGCCTGATAGTTTATGAAACCTTCACCACAGATAATCGGCGTTTCGGGCGGCCGAATAATTCAGATTTCCTGCTTCGGCCGGGTGAGCTGAAAGCGATATTCGAGGATTGGGATGTCATTCATTCCTTCGAAGGGATCCTGCAAAACCCCGATCGTGCGATAGCACAGCTTGTTGCCCGCAAGCCTGCTAATTAACCATTAGTGTTAAACTGAGGAAGTTGCTTGTAGATCCGAAGGAGGACACACCATGTTTCGAGGTAAAACTGCGTTTTTCACTTTCAACCTCTTGTGCCTGATTGTACTCGTTGCTTCGGCAACTACTGCATCAGCACAAATATCTCCCACAAAAGAATCATTATCGGACCTCTATCCGGGTAAGGCGTATTCGCCTTATGCCCAGCGTAATTTTCCTGACAGGGTTTTCTGGGGGGACACTCATCTGCATACCGGCCTGTCGGTTGATGCCGGTTTGTTCGGTGCGCGTCTGGGCCTTGACGATGCTTATCGCTTTGCCCGTGGAGAGGAAGTAATAGCCTCAAGCGGTCAGCCGGCTAAACTGGGCCGCCCGCTAGACTGGCTGGTCATCGCCGACCATTCCGATGCCATGGGTTTCTTCAATGACCTTGCGGCAGGTGACCCTAATATCCTTAAATTCGACCAGGCCAAGCCCTGGTATGACGGTATTCAGAAAGGTGGTGAAGCCGCTACCGCTGCTGCACTAAACTTGATCACAACGTTCTCACAGGGAAAAATTGATCTTGATATGCTGGCGGAATATTCACCGGGCGGAAAAACTTACCGGTCTATCTGGGACAGTGTTGTCGATGCAGCTGAACGCTTCAATGATCCCGGTAAGTTCACTGCATTGATTGGCTTTGAGTGGACCTCCCTGGTGAACGGCGGCAATATGCACCGCAATGTGATTTTCCGCGAAGGTGCAGAAAAGGCCGGTCAGGTTGTTCCCTATACCACACAGGCACCGATAGGCTCAACTGATCCACTGGACCTGTATGCCTACCTTGAAAATTATGAGAAGAAAACCGGCGGTTCCGCGCTGGCACTCGCTCATAATGGCAATCTGTCCAACGGCATCATGTTCCCGGTGGATAAACAATACACCGGACGCAAACTCGATAAAAAGTATGTCGAGTTGAGGGCCCGCTGGGAACGTATGTATGAAGTAACCCAGATCAAGGGTGATGGCGAAGCCCACCCATTCCTCTCACCTGATGATGCTTTTGCTGATTATGAAACCTGGGATGCCGGCAACCTTGATCTTTCCGAGGCCAAAACCAATGACATGCTGCAGTATGAATACTCCCGCGAGGCATTGAAAAATGGCCTCCTGCTGGAAAAACGGCTAGGTACAAATCCCTACAAATTTGGCCAAATCGGCTCGACTGATAGCCACACGGCGCTATCCACTGCTGAGGAAGATAATTTCTTCGGCAAAGCAACCAATGTCGAGCCTAATCCCAAACGGATGATGCACCCCTTCACCAAGACCGATAAAGGTGTATTTGAGGG
>JADFVZ010000094.1 GCA_015222805.1 Pseudomonadota bacterium | reverse complement strand
GGGTAGCGGCCTGTCCCTGATTCTGGTTCCTGTTTTTATTTTGTACCCGACCGCCGCGTCTTCTTGAAGTTTTCTTTTTGGTGGTTTTTTTGGTGGTTTTTGTTTTTTGTGCCTGTTGCTCGTTGCGGGACGAGGATGCCTGTTGCTGACTCCGTTGCTGAGGCTGCCGACGATTACGTGACTGATTTGATTGTGATGTCGTACGACGCGTGGTTTTCTTGCTACGTTTCCTGGTGGTTTTCTTACTTTGGCTGGCTGGCTTGCTCTCTTCTTCCTCGGCTCCACCGCTGAGGAAGCTGAAAACACGGGCCAGCAATCCGGGGGCCTTAACATGTGTGCTAGCTTCAACAGTACGCCTTACCGGTGCCTTTTGCGGAGGGCTGATGCGGGAGACCACGGGTTTGTCCAGGCTTATATTTGCCTGGGTAACCTGATTTGCAATGACATCCACCGCTTCTTCTTTGGTTTGCTCAAAGCTGGGGTTTTCAGAAACCTCATCTTTACGAATGCGACGGATCTCAAACTTTGGATGTTCCATCTGACTATTGGCTAGTATCAGTATTGATATTTTGCTTCGCTGTTCGAGTACCCGTACGGCATTGCGCTTTTCATTAAGCAGGAAGTTGGCCACGCTGGTTGGTACTTCTGCAATAATCTGGCCACTGAAGTCTTTCATGGACTCTTCTTCCATCAGCCTCAGGATCGAGAGCGACAGAGACTCAACACTGCGAATGCGTCCCTGCCCATCACAGCGCGGACAGGTTTCTTTGCTTGATTCCCCCAGGGATGGGCGTAGCCGTTGGCGCGACATTTCCAGTAGGCCAAAACGAGAAATACGACCTACCTGTATCCGTGCTTTATCCATTTTTACTGATACACGCAGACGATCTTCCACTTCTTTCTGGTGGCGGCGACTGGTCATATCAATAAAGTCGATAACAACCAGGCCACCCATATCACGCAAACGGAACTGACGGGCGATTTCTTCGGCCGCTTCCAAGTTGGTATGGTAGGCCGTTTCTTCAATTCCACCACCTTTGGTGGAGCGGGCTGAGTTAATATCGATTGCTATCAACGCCTCCGTGGTATCGATAACAATCGAACCGCCGGAAGGCAAGTGTACATGGCGTGAAAATGCTGACTCGATCTGACTTTCGATCTGGTAGCGATTGAATAAAGGGGTTTTATCTGTGTATAACTTCAGCTTGCGAATGTTATGCGGCATGACCTGCTGCATAAATTCGCGGGCTTCATTAAAAGTGGCTTCGCTGTCAATCAGGATTTCACCGATATCATTACGCAGGTAGTCGCGTAGGGCACGGATAATCAGGTTGCTTTCCTGATAAATCAGGAAAGGTGCTTTACGTGTTTCAGCCGCTTTTTCGATTGCAGACCATAAGTGCAGCAGGTAATCGAGATCCCATTGGAGTTCCTCAAGGTCTCGGCCAACACAGGCAGTACGCACAATCAAACCCATGGATTTAGGAATCTCCAACTGTTTGAGCTGTTCCTTGATGGTTTGGCGATCTTCACCTTCAATTCGGCGCGATACACCGCCGGCGCGGCCATTTGTTGGCATCAGCACCATATATCGACCGGCAAGGGAAATATTAGTGGTCAGTGCAGCGCCTTTGTGGTCACGTTCCTCTTTAGTGACCTGGACAATTATTTCCTGACCTTCGGTGACGACTTCACGAATCTTTGGGCGACCATCCGTTTTGGATGCGGATTCCATATAACAGGAAGGGTTGATTTCCTTCATCGGCAAGAAGCCGTGCCGCTCTGAACCAAAGTCAACAAAACAGGCTTCAAGGCTTGCTTCTACACGGGTGATTTTGGCTTTGTAAATGTTGCCTTTCTTTTGATCGGCAGAGGGGACTTCGATATCAAGATCAAGCAGGTGTTGACCCTTTGCGATTGCTACACGTAGCTCTTCGGGCTGTGTGGCATTAATTAACATACGTTTCATTTAGCGTGTTCCTCGGGTTTTCCCGGAGCAGAACACCAGATAAAAAGCACTAAATTGCTGTTTATCTGAATGAAATACCAGTATAAGCATTGCCGGAGGTAAGTGCCTCAACAGCTTGTTTATATTGATATTTCTTAATTAACAGTGCAACTTAGTGCTTGCGCTGTTATTAAATTATTTCCCTGAAATCGGATTGCCGCTCCAGGAACACCGCTATTAGTTTTAATAATGTGGAAGCGTTATTCATGCGCTTCTACCTGCAGGGGAGATTATTCATCACCTGCTTCATATTGTGTGCGTTATTTGTCTTAACGCCGGTGCCGGAAAATAACCGCTGTGTTTTTTGTAAAAGCGGTCTCGGCTAGTAGTGTTTAATAGGCCATTTTGCCATTATTGAACACTTTATTATTGTGCTGGTTTTAGACTTGAGGCTTTCCGGACTAGCCGGATTGCAAGCTGGGAGCAGCACAAATAAAAACTTCTGTTCATAAGAATAAATTGCCATTCTGATGAACTGCTGAATTATAATGGCATGCTCAAATATATTCAATAGCTTACAGGTACAATTTAATGCAGCAGGATAGTCGTACAGTAGAAGTTCCAGAAAGTCGGGAAGGGCAGCGGCTGGATAATTTCCTGTTGCGGGAGATGAAAGGTCTGCCGCGTCCTGCGGTATATCGCATCATCCGCACTGGACAGGTAAGGGTGAACAGTAAACGTGCCAAACCCACGCAAAAACTGATGGCAGGGGACAGGGTTCGAATACCACCTGCCTATCTAGCCGAAAAGTCCCAGGCTGTGCCGCCGGAATCTGTGATTAAGCAGATCCGGGATTCAGTGCTGTTTAATGATAAAGACTTACTGGTGCTGAATAAACCCCCCGGGCTTGCAGTTCACGGCGGCAGCGGCTTGAACTGGGGGCTGATTAATGCCGCCCGGTTGGCTTTTTCAGAGCCCGAACTGGACCTGGCACACCGCCTGGACCGTGAGACCTCCGGTTGCCTGATACTTGGGCGCAATCGCGACAGCCTTAACCGGGTACACGATTTACTTAAAAGCACCGGCATGCATAAATCTTACCTGGCGCTACTACAAGGTCACCTGGACCAGGAACGGACAGAAGTGGATCTACCCCTGATCAAAGCCGTAGGCCGTGGCGGTGAGCGTGTGGTCATTGTCGATTATGAGAAGGGTAAGCAGGCGCACTCGATATTCAATCGTTTACAAAGTTATCAACAGGCTGATTATGCGGAAATCCAGATCACCACCGGGCGCACACATCAAATCAGGGTACATGCCCAGGCTCTGGGACATCCCATAGCGGGTGACAGTAAATATGGCGATAAGGGTTTCAATAAAGAACTGCGTGCACTGGGCTTAAAGAGCCTGTTCTTGCATGCCCAGCGCCTGGATATCCCCCTGGCAAGCGGGGAAATGTTACCGATTACTGCCCCGTTACCGGAAAAACTTCGCGAACTACTCGACAAATTACCGGTTTAAGGGTCTAATTTCGTCATGTATCAGCCCTTATCGTTATTCGTTGGTCTGCGTTATCTGCGGGCCAAGCGTCAAAATCACTTCATTTCATTTATCTCCCTGATTTCCATGTTGGGAATTGCTTTGGGAGTAACCACGTTAATTACAGTGCTCTCGGTGATGAATGGTTTCGAAAAAGAAATCCGCCAGCGCATTCTGGGAATGGTTTCACACGCCGTTATCACTCCCTGGAATGGTAAATTGAACGACTGGCAGCAGGTGGTTGAAAAGGCACTTGAACATCCGGAAGTGATCGGTGCCGCCCCCTTTATCGAGCGCGAAACTATGATTCAGGGACGCGGGGTTAATGGTGCGATGGTGCGCGGGATTGACCCGGCACTCGAACCCGGGGTCTCTGATGTCGGTGAGCATATGCTGGAAGGTAAGCTGGACGACCTTGTGGCTGGTGAATACCGGATCTTGCTGGGAAGCGGCCTGGCCAGGCGACTGGGTGCGCGGGTTGGGGAGAAAGTCACTGTGTATGCTCCTGAACTACGGGCAACCCCTGTTGGGGTGATTCCACCCATGCGTCGTTTTACAGTTATTGGAATCTTTGAAATCGGCGTCCACGAATATGATACCTCCCTGGCAATCATGCATCTGCGTGATGCCGGCAAACTATTCAGGCTGGGTGATGCGGCTGGTGGTATTCGTTTGCAGCTGGATGATTTATTTAAGGCCTGGCAGGTGGGGCAGGATGTTGCCTCCGAGCTGCAGGGTTTATACCAGGTCCGCGACTGGACCCAGCAGCACGCTAATTATTTCCGCGCAGTTAAAACGGAAAAATCCGTCATGTTTATCATCCTTTTCCTCATTGTCGCGGTAGCTACTTTTAATATAATCTCTACCCTGGTCATGGTAGTAACTGACAAACAGTCAGATATCGCCATTCTGAAAACAATGGGAACTTCTTCCGGGACAATCATGCGGATATTTATGATCCAGGGTACATTAATAGGCATCTTCGGCACACTTTTGGGGGTGATTGGAGGTGTGGCGCTGGCGGAAAACATAGCTGCTGTGGTTCCCTGGATTGAGCAAATGGCGGGTTTTGAACTGCTTCCGGCCGATATTTATTACATCAGTGACCTGCCGTCCGACCTGAAATGGTCGGACGTATATAAATTTGCCGGCCTGTCATTGATGATGTCTGTACTTTCGACTATTTATCCGGCCTGGAAAGCGGGCAGGGTGCATCCGGCAGAGGCTCTAAGCTATGAGTGAGAAACTTTTAAAGCCGGTTTTATCCTGTGTTGGGATTAACAAGTCCTATCGCCAGGGTACTGAAGAGTTAAAGGTGCTGGAAGGTGTTAATCTCGAAGTCGCTGCGGCAGAAAATATTGCTATCCTGGGGGCTTCCGGAACGGGTAAAAGTACGCTGCTGCATATCCTCGGAGGCCTGGATCAGCCGAATGACGGTGAAGTGATAATAACCGGCCAGTCACTCTGGCAGCAGTCTGCCCGAAACCGGGAAAAGCTACGCAATCTCCAACTCGGTTTTATCTATCAATTCCACCACCTGCTGCCTGAATTCACCGCGCTGGAAAATGTTGCCATGCCGCTGTTGATTCGTGGCGAAAAGGCAGAGGCGGCAGCTGCTACGGCCAAAGCCCAGCTGGAAGCCGTTGGTCTGGGACAACGACTGAATCATAAACCGGGAGAGCTTTCCGGTGGCGAGCGCCAGCGTGCCGCCGTTGCCCGCGCACTGGCCGGGCAGCCAGCCATTATCCTTGGGGATGAACCTACCGGCAACCTGGATGAAACCAACGCCTCACTGGTCTGGGATTTAATGCTGGATCTCAACCGGGAAAACAAAACTTCACTGGTACTGGTAACCCACGATCCCGGCCTGGCAAAGCGCATGGATAAGCTTTATGAACTCCGGCAGGGGCAGCTAGTGCCCATTTAGGGGCTCTGCTGGGGGGTAAAAAAGGGTGGGGATCCGGTTTAATAACGAAGCGATTGTTGCTGGTAGTTCCTCGATTCCACTTTTGAGTCTTGCTTATCTTGCCGGTGCTGTGCTGGTATTGAATCTTCCCCGTTTACCGAAGTTCCACCTCGATGCGGTACTGATCCTGACATCATTTTTACTATTGCTAGCTTGCAAGCATCTACCATTCAGGCCGCTGTATGGCTATTGCCTTGCCAGCTTTTTCCTCGCAGCCGGTGTCAGCCTGTTGCAGTCAGGGCTTATTCTTGAAGACCAGCTAGACCCCCTGCTAAGCGGCCAGACGGTTACGGTCGAGGGCTGGGTTTCGAGCCTGCCGGTGATAAGAAAATCTGATAACCGCTACAGTAGTGATACAGCTGATGAGCAGGACCATGATGCACAATTTATCTTCCAGCCTGTTGCCTCGAGCCAAAAGCTTCCCCGCAATATACGTGTGAACTGGTACCGAAATGCCCCTGATATTGCTGCTGCAGAGAAATGGCAGTTGCAGTTGCGCCTGAAACCGCCCAGGGGCAAAGTTAACTTCCAGGGGTTTGATTACGAGCGCTGGTTGTTTCGCCGGGACATCGGCGGCCTGGCCAGTGTAGTCAGTGGCAATCAGGCAATGGCTGCAAGTGGTGCCAGCCCGGCACTGACAGGGCTGCGCTGGCGCCAGCATCTATCAAAACAGCTTGATGAACTAGGTGTGGATAATTCCCCCTCAGCAAATGCTCTAATCCGGGCCCTGGGGATTGCGGATAAATCGTTGATTGATAAAGAGCTCAGGGGTTTGTTTGCACGTACTGGAACAGCGCACCTGCTGGCAATATCAGGTCTGCATATCGGGTTGGTTGCGATGGCAGGATTGTTTCTCGGGCGAGCTCTTCTCGCTGTTGGCAGTTTGTTGTTGCCGCAGTTAGTTTCCAGGTTGACTGCGAAATTCAGCCGGCAGCAATTAATTTTACTACCGGCTTTACTACTGGCACTGGTCTATGCAACCCTTGCCGGCTGGTCGCTGCCAACGCAACGGGCGGTCATCATGCTGCTGGTGTTGACCCTGGGTGTCTGGTTCAGGCGAAAAATCAACCCCTGGCATGCCTGGTCGCTGGCGCTGTTGGCTGTATTAGGATTAGATCCACTCTCAGTCCTCGATCCCGGTTTCTGGTTGTCATTTTCTGCTGTTGCCTGCCTGATATTTTTCCTTAACGGAGGCAGTAATAGAAACCGCCTGTACTCCCTGCTGTGGGCACAATGGGTAGTGGTGGTTGGTTTGCTGCCGCTGACTTTACTGTTCTTTTCTCGAATCCCCCTGGCTTCCATGCTGAGTAATGCAGTCGCCATACCGCTAACGGGCATGCTGCTGGTACCGTTGATCCTGCTTGCGTTGCTGTTTGCGGGAAGTTTACCGGGTTTAGCGACTGCATTACTGTCAGCGGCAGCCTCGCTGCTCGACATACTGACTCGCTACCTGAGATGGCTTGATCAATATATACCGGCGCTGGATCTACACTGGAGCGCACCCGCTCCCATGGTGTTAATCTTGCTTGTTCTCACTGCAACACTATTGCTGCTCCCACGTGGTTTTCCAAAATACCTGTTGGCACTATTGTGCCTGCTGCCTGTGCTGTTTCCATTTCGCAGCCTGGCGGATTATCCGCTGCGTGTGGAAATGCTTGATGTCGGGCAGGGCCTGGCGGTGCTGGTCGAAACCCCTGAGCAGTTGTTGCTATACGACAGCGGACCGGGCGACGGGCAGGGCAGGGATGTGATTGCTTCGGTAATTCGACCGGCAGTGCGTGCCAGTGGGAAAAGTTTATCAGTAATTGTTATTTCCCACGGCGACCACGATCATTCGGGAGGCCTTCAAAGTTTGCGGGAATACTATCCGCAGGCGAGTTATTTCCTCAATCAACCGGTTGTGGACTATGCCCGGCCCTGCAATCTTAGTGAGTCAATTCCATGGTTGGATACTGCGGGTATTCGCCTGGATATTTTGCATCCAAATCCCGAGTTACCCTATCAGGGGAATGATAGTTCCTGTGTGCTGATGTTTCGCTATCAGCAGTTGGGTATTTTACTCACTGGCGATATCAGCCAGGTGATCGAGCAGCGCCTGCTGCGTCTGTATCCGGCACTACAGGCCACAGTTATGCTGGTACCCCATCATGGCTCCAATAGTTCTTCTGCAGAGGAGTTTGTCTCAGTAATCAATCCCAAACTGGCATTGATTTCAACTGGCTTTGCCAACCGCTTTAAACTGCCGGCAACAACAGTGGTTGATCGCTATCTCGATATAGACGCGAAAGTCCTCGACAGTGCCCGTTGTGGTGCTGTAAGACTGGATTATACGGACAATGCCAGTCTTGCTGGAATTCACTACGCCAGGCAAAGCCGTGCTGCTATCTGGCGGCAGGCCTCGGGGGATTGCCAGCCTGGGCCTGATCTTGATTAAATTTGTTTCTGATAGTGGTAATATGCATCCTGGCAGGGATAGTTTAAACTTCAAACTTGACACTTAATATCTAATCTCAATCTAATCTCAGGGAGTAGCAAATCAGTGCTCGAATTTATTAAAGCCGGCGGCTGGATTATGGCGCCAATTATCCTCTGTTCAGTGCTGGCGCTGGCAATTATACTGGAACGCTTCTGGACCCTGCGGCGCAGCAAGGTTGTTCCTGCTGATGTGCAGGGGAAAGTTGAGGCATGGGCAAATACCGACGACCTCGATTATAGCCACCTGGCCGCCCTGCGAAAAGCTTCTCCACTGGGTGAGGTTCTGGCCGCTGCACTACTCAATCGCCACCGTTCGCGCGAAATCCTTAAAGAAGCTGTTGAGGAAAGTGGACGTCATGTAGTGCATGAGTTGCAACGTTTCCTTAATACCCTGGGTACTATTGCTGATATTACTCCACTACTGGGGTTGTTGGGCACAGTACTGGGTATGATTAAAGTTTTTGCTGCAATTGTGACCTATGGTGTTGGTGATGCTAACCAGCTTGCCGGTGGGATTTCGCAGGCATTGGTAACTACCGCAGCCGGCTTGAGCGTGGCGATACCTTCACTCTTCTTTTATCGCTATTTCCGTGGCCTGATCAGTGAGTACGTGGTGGTAATGGAGCAACAGGCGATCCACCTGATTGATGCGATTGACCGTGGTAATGTCAGTAAACACAGGAACCTGCCGGGAGCCTGATCGTGAACTTTCTACGCACACCAATGGAAGAACCAAAAGTCAATCTTACCCCCCTGATTGATGTGGTTTTTCTATTGCTGATTTTCTTTATGGTCAGCACTACTTTCGAGCAGCAGACTGCACTGAAAATCGCCTTGCCGAAAGCCAGTCAGCAGGTTGAATTAAAGAGAGATAACGCTATTGAAGTTGTGATTGATGCACAAGGCCGGATGTATGTTAACCAGCAGGGCCTGCTGGATTCGAGGGCTGCGACATTAACTGCGGCACTGGCGAGTGCAGCTGGATCTGACCGGATTAGGCCGGTAATTTTGCGTGCGGATGCGCAAACACCTCATCACTATGTGGTAACCACTATGGATGTTCTTGCGAAAATGGGTTTTTCCAACCTGTCCATAGCAGCTGCGCGTGAATTTGAGGAACAATAATGGCCACGCCTGACCACACATTAGATGAAGCGGTCCAGTCAGGTGGGAAAATATACCGCCGTTTACTGGGCTATACTGCCCGCTATAAGGGAGTCATGTTTCTTGGGGTTTTTGGTATGCTTCTCGATGCTGCAGCCCAGCCAATATTTTTTAAACTGAATCAGTACCTGGTTGACCGGGTTTTTGGTGAAAAGGATATTGAGTTTGGAATGATGATTACCGGGGTTATAGCTGCCCTGGGCCTGGTGCGGATTATTGGCAACTTCTTAGGTGTATACAGTCTTGAGTGGGTGGGTAAACGTATAGTTGCTGACTTGCGCCACGACCTGTTTTCAACATATTTGCGAATGCCGGCCGCATATCTTGACCAAAAAAATGCCGGCGACTTGATTTCCAGGCTAACCTTCAACCTCGAACAGGTCGCTAATGCAGCCACAACAACCATAGTTTCCGGTGGTCGCGATGTTCTGATTATTACCGGCAACCTGATAGTAATGTTTACTGCGAATGCAAAATTAAGTGCCAGCGTACTGGTTATGGCACCTATTATTGCCCTGGTCGTCAGGTTGGTAAGCCGCAAGTTCCGCAAAATCAGTAAACGTGTACAGCAGGCTATGGGTGGGGTTTCTGATGTGACTGCAGAAGCTGTATATGCACATCGGGTAATTAAAGTTTTTGGTGGTCAGCAACAGGAACAGGACCGCTTTAACAAGGCCAATGAAACGGCTCGTCGGTTTGGTATGCGCCTGGTAGCCACGCGCATGGCCTCATCCTCGGTAATTCAAGGGGCTGCGATCCTGGCAATGGTGCTGATTCTGCTGATTGCCTTGCGTCCCGGTATTCTGGAAGGGATAAGCCCCGGTGTTTTTTCAACTATCTTTATTGCCCTGATTGCATCTATACCGCCGCTAAAAAGGGTAGCCAATATCCAGGAGCAGATAGGAAAAAGCATCTCTGCTGCAGAAAGTGTATTTGAGCTCATTGATCAGCCGGGCGAGCTGGATCAGGGTAAAGCAAAATTAGTAAGCTCCCGTGGTGAGCTGGAGTTTCAGCATGTAAGTTTTGCCTATGCAGACAATGAACCTGTTTTGAATGATATATCTTTGCATTTACCTGCAGGTACAGTTACCGCATTAGTGGGGCATTCCGGTAGTGGTAAATCCACCATGGCAAACATGGTGGCTCGCTTCTTCAATCAATCCCGAGGCAGGATTTTACTTGATGGTGTGGATATCGCTGAAATCCGCCTTGCAGAACTGCGAAAAAATATTTCCCTGGTCTCGCAGGATGTTGTTTTATTCGATGACACAGTAGCGAATAATATTGCTTATGGTGAGCTTTCAGGGACCAGTCGGGAGAAGGTTGTTGCGGCTGCTACTGCCGCCAATGCACTGGAGTTTATAGAGCGCCTGTCCGCAGGCTTTGATACCCGGATTGGTCCCAATGGCGCAAGTCTTTCGGGAGGGCAACGGCAGCGAATTGCGATTGCACGTGCGCTACTAAAAGATGCTCCGGTACTGATACTGGATGAGGCAACATCAGCCCTTGATAGTCACTCCGAACAGGTAATCCAGGAAGCCCTGCAGAACCTGATACACGATCGAACCACCTTGGTTATTGCCCATCGGCTCAGTACCATTGAGCATGCAGATCAAATTGTCGTATTAGAGGCTGGTCGGATTGCGGAGCAGGGCACACACTCAGAGCTGTTGGCTGTAGATGGTTTATATGCCGGTTTTTACCGGCGCCAGACTGATTCAGGCTGATGCGGGCCGCGCTGGAAAAATGGCTTACTGATATTTGGTATAGCGGCGCTGAGCCGCCGTGGTTGCTGCGCTCACTTGAAACTATTTACCGAACTGTAATTCCTTCGCCAGGCTCCATTCGTGAGGCAAGCTTGTCTCCAGTCCCTATTATTGTTGTTGGTAACCTGACGGCCGGAGGCACAGGTAAAACCCCGTTGGTTATTGCCCTGTGCAAGCAATTGCTTGCCGCAGGGCTGAACCCCGGTGTGATTAGCCGTGGTTATGGCCGCAAGGGCAAGGGTTTACATATAGTATCGACCGAAGATGATCCGGCAGTATGTGGGGATGAAAGCCTTCTGCTTAAGGCTGAAACCGGCGTGCCGGTAATCCTTGCTGAAGATCGGCGCCTGGCGATTACCGCAATGAAAGGGCAGTCAGTAGATGTAATTATCGCGGACGACGGCCTGCAAAATAAGAATTTGCAGAGGGACATTGAGATATGTCTGGTTGATGGAGCGCGCCTGTTTGGCAATCGTCACCTGCTGCCGGCGGGGCCTCTGCGAGAACCGCTTAAACGACTGGAGACAGTTGATTATGTTGTTATTAATGGTGATGAAGCCGATTTGCATGATTTTTTAAAACTTGCTGGCAACCTCGGGCTGACAATAAATCAATCAGTTGTGAAAATGGGTTTAACTGCCAGTCATATTGAGCCACTGAATAACGCTACAGCTCAACAGTCAAGCGCAGGTATGGATAACTGGGATGCTCGCAAGGTATATGCTGTGGCCGCTATTGGTAATCCCACACGCTTTGCAAATACTTTGCAGGCGATGGGAATTGAGACTGAGTTACACGCTTTTGCGGATCATCATGTATATACTGCCAATGATTTTACAGCTATGGATAAGTATCCGATTATGATGACGGCCAAAGACGCAGTCAAATGCAAGTGGCTTGACCTTGAAGATGCCTGGGTGTTATCGGTGGAAGCTGAAATTGAGGCTGGATTCTGGGAAGGTCTGATCCGGGATATCAACAGTTTACTAAACAATAAATCAGAGAACAGCGCATGAGCTACCGAATTGTCATTCCTGCCCGTTATGCCTCAACCCGCTTGCCGGGTAAACCCCTGGCCTTACTGGCAGGTAAAACGATGATCGAGTGGGTATACCAGGCTGGCTTGCGCTCAGCGGCCACCGAGGTGGTGATCGCTACTGATGATTCGCGAGTACTGCAAGCCGCAGAAGCCTTTGGCGCACATGTGGTAATGACTTCCAGCGATCACCTTAGTGGCAGCGATCGTATAGCCGAATGTTGTCGTATATTAAATTGGTCGGGTGAACAGTTGGTAGTAAACCTGCAGGGTGATGAACCATTGATGCCTCCAGCCTGTTTGGATCAAATTGCCAACTTGCTTGATGACGATGATTCCGTGGGCATTGCCAGCCTTTACTGGCCGATTGAAGATGATCAGGAATTTAACGATTCGCATGCTGTTAAAGTCGTTTGTGGTGAGCAGGGGCAGGCCCTGTATTTCAGTCGCAGCCCGATTCCTTGCGGCCCGGAGCCCGATTACCGCCAGGCAAGGCGTCACCTCGGGCTTTATGCCTATAGAAATTCTGATTTGCAGGAACTGGCTGGGCTTAAAGAAAATGACCTGGAGAAACAGGAACGCCTTGAGCAACTGCGTTGGCTGGCAAATGGCAAGCAGATCCGAATGGCGCAGGCGGTAGAGTTTATACCGGCCGGGGTTGATTCCCCCGGAGACCTGGAACGTGCAGACAGAATTTTATCTAAAATATAGGTATATCTCATAACATGATGAATAATATATTATTTATATGCCTTGGGAATATCTGTCGATCGCCACTGGCAGAGGGGTTTCTGCGTCACCATGTAGAGCTGAATAGACTTGGAGACCAGTTTCAGGTTGATTCAGCAGGTACTGGAAACTGGCATGTTGGCAATCCGCCGGACAGTCGGGCGGTGCGGGCAGCGGCAGAGCTGGGCGTAGATATTGCAGGCCTCAGGGCGCGCCAAATTCACACCCGGGATTTCGACCGTTTTGATCATGTGATTGCCATGGATCAGGACAATTTACGTGATCTTCAGTATCTGGGTAACGAATTTACAGGTGATTTTAAACTGGACCTGCTTGCAAACATGCTTGAAGATCCCGGGTTTGTTGACGTTCCCGACCCCTGGTATGGCAATTATCATGATTTTCAGGCGGTTGCCCAGCAGCTGGATTCTGCTTGCTGTGCTTTACTTGAGAAATTACTGCAAGATGGCCGATAAAGCTGGGGTCAATAAAGTCGAAGAGGTGTTTGATGGCAAAGTCTTTGCGCGGCACCTCAGTAACCAGGCCGGTGTTTACACCATGCTGGATGAAAAAGGTGTGGCACTGTATATCGGTAAAGCCTCACAGCTAAAAAAACGGGTGTCATCCTATTTTGATGCGCGCCCGAAAAACTCCCGTATCAGCCGTATGATTGCACAGATTCGCAGTATAGATATTGCGATTACACAGACTGAAGCTGAAGCCCTTATCCTCGAAAACCAGCGAATCAAAGCAAACCAGCCGCGCTATAACGTTTTACTTAAAGATGACAAGAGTTACCCCTATGTCTTTGTTTCAACGAAAGATGAGTATCCCAGGGTTGCTTTTCACCGGGGTGGCAAGTCTCGACCGGGGCGCTATTTCGGCCCTTTTCCCAGTGCCGGATCAGTACGTGAGAGCATCAACCTGATCCAGCGGATTTTTCGCCTGCGCAACTGTGAAGACAGTGTGTTCCTGCATCGCTCACGACCTTGCCTGCAATACCAGATTAAACGCTGTTCAGGGCCTTGTGTTAACTACATCAGTCCAGTTGACTATAAAGCCGATGTAACCGATGCCTTGCACTTTCTTGAAGGCAAAAATGAAAAAATCATTGATAGACTGGCGAAACGTATGAGCCACTCAGCTGAGCGACACGCGTTTGAAGAGGCTGCTCACTACCGTGACCAGATTTCCAATTTGAGGGCTATCCAGGCGAAACAGTATGTTGATACGGTAGAAGACACCGATATTATTGCGCTGGTGGTCGAGTCAGGGATAACGGCTGTTCAACTGATGAGCATTCGCGGCGGGCGTAATATCGGCAGTCGGACATATTACCCGAGTGGTGCAATGGGGGAGGAGAAGGGCAGGGTGATGGCCGCATTCCTGGGGCAGTATTATCACAGCAAACAATCCCCGCCGGTATTAGTGCTTTCAAATAAACCCGATGATCAGGATTTATTCAGTGAAACCTTAAGCCTGGCCGCCGGTAAGCGGATACAGATAATTTCACGACCGCGGACAAATCGAGCAAAATTGTTGTCAATGGCTATCGCCAGCGGCCGCAATGCTGTTGTCCTGAAGCGTTTAACCAAAGCCAGTATTGAACATCAATTCCAGCAGTTGGAAAAACTACTGGAACTGGACCAGCCCCCAGAACGCATGGAATGTTTCGATATCAGCCATACCAGCGGGACTCGTACCGTAGGTTCCTGTGTTGTATTTGATAAAAGTGGGCCACTGAAAGGGCAGTACCGACGTTTTAACCTGACAGGGATTACTCCCGGTGATGACTATGCAGCAATGGCACAGGTGCTAAAGCGCCGTTATACCCGGGTGGTGAAAGAGGAGGCTGTACTGCCAGACCTGATTGTTGTGGATGGAGGCAAGGGTCAACTCAGCCAGGCCATTGAGGTCATGCAGGAACTGAATCTAACTGAGATCCCACTGCTGGGAATTGCCAAAGGACCATCAAGGCGGGTCGGCCATGAAGACTGGCACATGGCCTGGAACGGCAAGACCATCCAGCCGCCAGCAGATTCTGTTGCGGGACACCTGGTCCAGAAAATTCGCGATGAGGCCCATCGTTTTGCGATTGCGGGTCATCGAGCACGCCGGCAGAAAACCATGAAAAAGTCCCAACTGGAAGAGATTGCAGGAATTGGTGCAGGCAAACGCCGCGCCTTACTGCAATTTTTTGGTGGGCTTCAGGGTGTTCGCGATGCTAGCCTTGATCAATTGCAGCGGGTCAATGGCATAAATAAAAAGCTGGCAAAGTTAATCTATAGTAGTTTACGGCAATGACTGAAACACAGTTCGTTGGCAATATGCGATAATGCGGTACTCGGATTAAACACAGCGTACTATCAGCCCAGGAACCTCGTTTGAATCTAACTATACCCACAATGATCACCCTGCTACGAATCCTGATGATTCCAGTGCTGGTATTGTTCTTCTACCTGCCGTACACCTGGTCTAATATCGCCTGTGTGGTTATATTTTCACTTGCAGGGGCTACTGACTGGCTGGATGGCTACCTGGCAAGGACGATGAACTCGCATAGTAATTTTGGCGCATTCCTGGATCCTGTGGCAGACAAATTAATGGTGGCTACCAGCCTGGTGCTACTAACCCAGCTTCACAGTCGGGATTACACCGTAACCAGCATTCTTTTTGCTATTTCTGCCGCAGTTATTATCGGTCGTGAAATTTCTATTTCAGCATTACGTGAATGGCTGGCGAAGATGGGTGAGAGCGAACGTTTAACTGTTAGCCCAATCGGAAAACTTAAAACAGGCTTCCAGATGGTTGCTATCGGGTTCCTGCTGTATCGCGAATCACTCTGGATAATTCCAGTGCCTTTGATTGGTGAACTGTTGTTGTATATTGCAGCAGTATTAACTATCTGGTCGATGGTTAACTATATTCGTGCGGCCTGGCCGGCAATGCGTGATACCGAAATCTAAATCCAGAAAATCCGGGGTCAGACTCAAATGAAACTCCGGGGTCAGACTCAAATACACCTACAGTGGTTCAAAAACATCCAGTTGAGAAAGTGCATTTGAATCTGACCCCTATGACCTCTATCTAGCCATTAAGGTAAATTCATGAAAACAATCCGCCTGACAATGGCTGAAAAAGCTGATCGCCATATCCTCTACCAGGACTCGGTCCAGGATGTGGAGTCTGAACTTGATTTTGTTGAGCAAACCTGGAAACAATTGCGTTCTCGCAAGGCTGAAATCTTGCGAGAGGATTTTTGCGGTACCGCTAACACTGCTTGCGAATGGGTACGCCGGGGCGCCGCACATCAGGCCATAGGCGTAGACCTGGATGCTGATGTACTTAACTGGGGGCTGAAGAACAACCTGAGCACACTTACCGAGGAACAGCAGCAGCGGATTATTTTATTCAATAAAAATGTACTCGATATAGCCGACGAGCCAGTTGATATTATCCTGGCAATGAATTTTAGTTATTACCTGTTTCTAAGTCGTGAGGGATTGCGTGATTATTTTGCCAGCACCCTGGACGGCTTGCGTTCTGATGGTTTACTGATCCTGGACTCATACGGCGGTTATGAGGCCCCGATGGAATTGCAGGAGCCAAGGGAATGTGAAGGCTTTACCTACATCTGGGACCAGGCAAAATTTAATCCGATTAATTCATTAATGGACTGCCATATTCATTTTGAGTTTAAGGATGGCTCAAGGATAGATGAAGCCTTTAGTTACCATTGGCGCCTGTGGACACTCCCTGAAATTACGGAAATCTTGCTAGAAGCAGGTTATTCCAAAGCTACGGTTTACTGGGAGGGAACTGATGAAAACAATGAAGAAGAGGGTAATGGCATCTATGAACCCGCTACAGAGGGTGATGCTGATCCCGGCTGGATTGCGTATATAGTGGCTGAAGTTTAGATAGAGTTAGGGGGCCGGCTCAAATGCATTCATAGCGCCGGGTCAGACTCAAATACATATTAAACGATTCAATATTTCTCAGCTGAGAAAGTGTATTTGAGTCTGACCCCTTTTTTGAATAGAAGATTTACTGTCCGCCATACAACTGGCCAAGCATTTCCTTATAGCCGGCATAGTCTTCTACATTTGCTTCTATCAGTTCTGTGGCGTTAAGTTCGTGCAATGCAGAAAAATGTGTTTCATCTTCAGCCAGCATTAAAAGCGCGTGTTTTATTGCTGCTTTTGCCTCCTCGCTGACATTGCTCGACGCCGATAATGTCAGGCCCGGGTAATTCTTTGATTGATAAACCGGGTAGAGATTCTGGTATTGCTCTACTAACCATGCAGGTGCAACGGCTGCGTCTGCTTCCATACTGAAGGTCATTTCAACGCCATCCAGCCAGGTGGCTGCATTTGATGAAATGACTGGTTGTGAGAAAGGGTTGGGGAAAGCATCAATGAGAACCAGATAACCCAGGCTTGGTGATGCAAGAGTAGAAATAATCCGCCCAACAAACTGGTCAAGACTATCATCTGCGTAGCCACCGCCGGTGAGGATGGAGTAGCTAACGTCCTCTTTTACCCGGACCAGTGGGGTATATGCCTGGTTTTGGATCCGATAATCTGTAATTGGTGCATCTTCCAGGACCAGGTCCGGTGTATCTCCATTACGGAGATTAAGCCAGTGCTGCTGAAAATCACGGGGTGATTTCAATGTGATGGTATGACCGCTGGTTTCATTCAGGTATTCAATAAGAGGCGCGTATACTTCTGCAGAACGCTCCATAGGATAGGCTGGTTGTGCCAGCAACGTTAATTCATCTGCACTGCTGTGATTGAAAAATATAGCACTAAGCAGAGTTAGTGAAATCAGTGATTGTTTGAGGTGATTATTTTTTTGTACTGTTTTTTCAGGCATGGATCCGCCCCTCCCTGGGTGATTGCAATCATCATAATAACGCAAATCAGCAAAAAGTCGAACTATCCATCGCAGGCATTACTAAAAAAAATTATTAAATTCAACTATTTTTCCTAATACCATTGAATTTTCATCGATGAAATACAGTTCCTTACCAGCAGAGATAGCGGCTTTACTTACGACAACAAGGCCAGTGGATTTCTGGCCGTGGCTAATGCTGTTTAAACATTGTCCCTGGCGTTTGCCTGAAGAATCCCGGAGATCAGCGACCGTTGTTGCTTTAAGGGATTCAATCTCTGCTTCAAATCTTCGTAAAGTGTATTTTGACTTCCCAAGATATTTAAGACGGGCAATAATTTCCTGCCCAGGATAGCAGCCCTTATCAAAATCAACCGCATTATTTGCCACCAGTCCCAGGGATTGCGGCAGGTGACTGGTCGTGGTGTGCTGATCGAGCCATACCATGCCGCTGTTTATATCAGCTAACGCCCAGGCTTTTGTTGTTCTGCGGTTGTCGGTGTCTTCTGTGTTTGCCGCTGGTTGCAAGATAAACTTACGCTGTAAATCCAGGGGATGGGCAAATTCAACCTGCTGTATTGAAGAACATGCTGTTGAATTTTCCTCATTCAGGTAACATCCATGGACTGCTGCTTCCGTCGGTGAATCAAACTTAACTTTGGCACGGATACGGTAACGAAGCAGAGTGCTTTTTATAGTTTCTTCCAGTGACGCCGGCACCAGCATATAAAATATTTCATCGATCAGGGCAAGGATGAAAGTACTGATAACACGTCCCGTAGGCTCACAATAGGCCCCTAATCGTGACTGTCCTGGCTCCAGCTTTCTAATGTCAATAGTTAACTGGGACTGAAGGAAACTGCGGGCATCGCTGCCATGTATTTTCAAGCAACTTAGTGTAGTTAACGGAACAGGGGCTTCAGGGTTTTTCATAATTTTTGGACAGATCAAACAATTATCATTCGCAAGTAATGATTATAATGCTTATAGTGGCTGGTAACAGCAGGTAAATAGATTAAATTTTTATTAAAAAACTGTGCTAAATCATTTACCGGAATTAAAATAAAGCGATATAATTAAGCAATAATTAATAACAGCGGCAGGCGCGACGTCATGCCAGTATTAGATACTATGCAAACAGGTTCAAAATCAATTAATGCTACGGTTGATAACACACAGGCAAGTGGGTGTAAAACCCTGCCAGATGATACCGTCGACGGGGTCCAGACAGATAACAACTCCGAGCCCGGTCGTCCCCGTGAGATTGGTGGGCCTACGGGGCCTGAACCAACACGTTATGGGGACTGGGAAAAGAACGGGCGCTGCAGCGACTTTTAGTAAGATTTATTAATGGAGATCTACAGATAATGGCAACTGAGAAAAACACTCCAAGCCAACACGAAAGGCCTATCTCGCCTTTTATGATTGGTCCATATTACAAGCCTCAATTCAGCTCTATCCTGTCAATTGCCCACCGGGCTAGCGGGGTATTCCTGTCAGTCTTTGGTTCACTGTTGATGATTTACTGGCTGGTTGCCTTAAGCCAGGGGCCGGCAGCTTATCATAATGCCATGGTCTGGATTGCATCAGTTCCGGGCATGTTGTTGCTGGCGGCACTGTGCTTTGCAATTTACTATCATTTTTTCAACGGGCTGCGGCATCTGATCTGGGATACTGGCAGAATGCTTGAAATCGAGCAGGCAAATCGTGCCGCCATGGTGGTTTTGTTTTGCAGTGCAGTTGCGGCACTGATCACTATTGTTAAAGTCGGAGGCCTGATATGAAAATGCGTCATCCACTCGCCCATGCACGCGGTCTCGGCAGTTCCAAATCCGGAACTTCACACTGGTGGGGGCAACGGGTAACCGCGTTACTGCTGATTCCCCTGGTTATATGGATGCTGTATGTGGTGATCGTGTATGCGGGGCAGCCCTATCAGGTTATCCAGGTTTTTTTCAGTCACAGTATTAACAGCATCCTGGCCATCTTGCTGATCCTGGCAATGCTCAGGCATGCCCAGCTGGGTATGCAGGTAGTAATTGAAGATTATGTGCACTCCCAACCACTGGAAACCATTCTTCAGTTGCTGGTAAAACTATTTGCCCTTGCTGGAGCAATAACCGTAATACTGGCGGTTATTCGCCTGGCATTACAGTAAGGATTTTGATCAATGTCAAACGCTTATAATGTAAAAGAACATAAATACGATGTCATCGTGGTGGGTGCCGGCGGTGCCGGTTTACGTGCCACCATGGGACTGGCGGCGGCTGGTTTAAAGACTGCGGCCCTGACCAAGGTTTTCCCTACACGCAGCCATACCGTAGCAGCACAGGGCGGCATGTCTGCGGCCCTCGGGAATATGGGTGAAGATGACTGGCGCTGGCATATGTACGATACCGTTAAAGGTTCGGACTGGCTGGGTGACCAGGATGCGATTGAATATATGTGCCGCGAAGCGGTACCTGCGGTAATTGAGCTGGAGCACTACGGCGTTCCTTTTTCACGTACCGAAGACGGCAAAATCTACCAGCGTCCATTTGGTGGCATGACCACTAAATTCGGTGAAGGTGGGGCTGCACAGCGTACTTGTGCCGCAGCTGACCGGACCGGGCATGCGATTTTACATACCCTGTACCAGCAGGCGCTGAAGCATGATGCCACTTTCTTTATTGAATATTTTGCCCTTGACCTGTTGATGGATGATGACGGTACCTGCAAGGGAGTACTTGCCTGGGATCTTTCCGAAGGGACTTTGCACCTGTTTCGGGCGCATGCAGTGATCCTGGCTACCGGCGGTTATGGTCGTGCTTATTTCTCCTGCACATCGGCCCATACCTGTACTGGTGACGGTGCTGGCATGGCCCTGCGGGCGGGTTTGCCATTGCAGGATATGGAGTTTATCCAGTTCCATCCCACCGGGATTTACGGTGCCGGTCCATTGATCACAGAAGGCGTGCGCGGGGAGGGTGGTTTCCTCACCAACTCCGAGGGCGAGCGCTTTATGGAACGCTACGCACCGAGCGCCAAAGACCTGGCTTCACGCGATGTTGTCAGTCGGGCGATGACCATGGAGATCCAGGAAGGCCGCGGAGTAGGTCCCGAAAAAGATCATATCTTCCTCAACCTGCAGCACCTGGGTGCTGATGTAATCGATGAACGCCTGCCCGGCATCTCCGAGTCGGCAATGATATTTGCCGGTGTTGATGTCACCAAAGATCCCATCCCGGTAGTTCCTACCTGTCATTACAATATGGGTGGCATTCCAACCAATTACCACGGTGAAGTGGTGAACATTGAAGACGGCGACCCGGATGCGATAGTACCGGGTCTGTTCGCCATTGGTGAGGCAGCCTGTGTATCGGTGCACGGCGCCAACCGCCTGGGTTCAAACTCATTGCTGGATATTGTAGTCTTCGGTCGCGCGGTGGCTCATCGTTGTGCGGAAATCATCAAGCCTGACACCAAGCACACTGATACCGATCAGGACAAGCTGAATGCTTTGCTGGAAGATTTTGACAAGCTGCGTTATGCCGACGGTTCAAAAACTACCGCTGAAATCCGCCTGGCGATGCAGAAAACCATGCAGAGCAATGCTGCAGTTTTCCGTACCGAGGAAATACTTCAGGAAGGCTGTGAAAAAATCAGCAAAATCTGGGACTCCTTTGCAGATGTAGGCGTCAGTGACCGCTCACTGGTATGGAATTCCGATCTGGTGGAAACCCTTGAATTACGTAACCTGCTAGGGAATGCGATTGCCGCCATTTACGGTGCCGAGAACCGCAAGGAAAGCCGCGGTGCCCATGCTCGTGATGATTATGCAGATCGTGATGATGAAAACTGGATGAAGCATTCGCTGATGAGTGTCGATACCAATGGCAAGGTTGATATCCAGTATCGTCCTGTGCACATGTATACGCTTACCGATGAAGTTGAAGTGGTCCCACCAAAAGCTCGAGTTTACTAAGGATTTATTGAGGAATTATTATGGCAGAGTTCAGCCTACCCGAAAATTCAAAAATTTCCAAAGGCCAGCACTATCCCGCCTCCAGTCGTGCCAAACGGGTAAAGACTGTTAATGTGTATCGCTGGGATCCGGATACGGGTGAAAACCCCAGGGTCGATAGGTTCGATATCGACCTGGATGATTGCGGGCCAATGGTGCTCGATGCAATTGTCAAAATTAAAAATGAAATTGACCAGACCCTGACTTTCCGGCGTTCCTGCCGCGAAGGAATCTGCGGCAGCTGTGCGATGAATATCAACGGGATCAATACCCTGGCATGCACTACAGCCATTAGTGACATTGACGGCGATATCAAGATTTATCCCTTGCCGCATTTATCGGTCGTTAAAGACCTGGTGCCGGATATGACGCATTTTTATGCGCAATATGCTTCCATCAAACCCTGGATCCGCACCCAGAGCCCAACACCGCCGGATCAGGAGCGCCTGCAGTCGGTAGATGACCGCAAGCAGCTTGATGGCCTTTATGAGTGTATCCTCTGTGCCTGCTGTTCAACTTCATGCCCGAGTTACTGGTGGAACGGTGATCGTTATCTCGGACCTTCAGTGTTGCTGCAAGCCTACCGCTGGATTATAGATTCCCGTGATGAAGATACCGG
>JADFVZ010000093.1 GCA_015222805.1 Pseudomonadota bacterium | reverse complement strand
CCAGCAATGGTTGCACAGTTTAAATTGGCCCCCGAAGATTTTGAAGTTGAAGAAATTCCCTTTATCGAACCGGACGGTGAAGGTGAGCACCTGTGGTTCTGGCTGCAGAAGACAGGCGCAAACACCCAGTGGGTAGCAGGCCGCCTGGCTGAACAGGCAGGAATCTCTCCTCGTGATGTTTCCTGGGCCGGTTTAAAAGACCGGCAGGCAGTTACCCGGCAGTATTTTTCCATGCAGTTGCCGGGTAAGGCTGATCCTGAGTGGCAAGACTGGGAAATTGAAGGGGTTAAAATTCTTTCTGCCAGGCGCCATAGCCGCAAGCTGAAAATCGGTGCCCTCAAAGGTAATAAATTTAAAGTATGGCTGCGTGATTGTATTGCCCTTGAACCATCGGTTTCATTTGTATCGGCACGGGAACAAACCGATGACTGTCTCTGCCTGATAAAGCAACAGGGCATACCAAATTATTTTGGCCCCCAACGTTTCGGGCGTGGGGGTGGTAATTTGGCCCGGGCGGGTGCCTGGTTGGGCGGCAGGCGATTAGGTAAACGCGCCAGGAATATGCGCTCACTATTGATTTCTACTGTCCGCAGCAGCATATTCAATCAGCTGCTTGCAGAAAGGGTTAAGGCAGGCAACTGGAATCAATTACTGGCCGGTGAATGGCTACAGCTGGATGGCAGTCGCTCAGGGTTTTTGTATACTGAAACTGATGCCGAAATTCTCCAGCGACTGGAGGCTTTTGATTTGCACCCCAGCGCTCCGTTGGCAGGTGAAATCAATCGGCAGGGTGATAAACAACCCATATCCGAAGCATTGGAGTTTGAGAAAAATATCCTGCAACCGTGGCAGGCCTGGATAGAGGGCCTGGAGAGCAACCGTGTATCAGCTGATCGTCGTGCACTGCGCCTGCGGCCCGATAATTTCCGCTGGAATTGGCAGGATAACGATTGCTGCGTTGAATTTGAACTGCCTGCCGGAAGCTATGCTTCAGTGGTGCTTTCCCAGGCATTCGTATTGCATGAGAACAAGGAATTATTAAGCAATGAATAAATACCAGATCAAAGGCACTTCGGGTGATGTTAGCGGAAAAAAATGGCCCTTAGGCGAAACAGTTTCGGTCGGCTCCGATGCTGGAAGTGACGTAGTACTCAGCGGAGAATTGATTGCCCCGCAACATGCAATGTTTAAGACCACAGATATTTCAGTGGAGTTACAGGCCCTGCAGGGCGAGGTTTATGTCAACGGTGAAAAGATTTCAACTATGGTACTGGGTTCAGGTGATGAATTCCGCTTCGGTAATCATCGATTTATGCTTCAGGCGCCCGGACTACGACCCCAGCGGGTTTTGCAGCCGGAAGCTACAGCGAAAAAATCACATGCCGGACTTTGGGCCTTTCTATTTACAGCGGCAGTCGCCGCTGCCGGATTTGCCGCCTGGCAGCAGGGTTTACTACCGTTTTAGTTCTGCCAGTATTGCGTGAGCAATGAAACATCGGTACTCTAATTTCTAATCAAAACTAGAATAAGTAATGGAGTACTCAGTGAGAAACGTGCCTTTTTTATATTCCCTGTTAGTTTTAACGCTTGTTATTAATGCCTGTTCAGATGCAAAACCACCAGCTGAAAAAGTTACCAAAGCTGAAGTTACCAGCGATTCGCCCCGCGCCAGGGAATCTTTCTCAATCCTGCTTGCAGGGACTCCGATTGGCAAGCTGGAGGTGGATCATGACGCCGGGCGGACGCTAATTGATTATGAATATCGTAACAATGGCCGCGGACCATCAATCAAGGAAAGCCTGAGCTTCGGCGAAAACGGATTTCCCAGCGCGTGGACGATTGAGGGTACTGCAACTTTTGGTAATGAAATCGATGAACACTTTGTTTTAGCGGGTGCAGAAGCCAGCTGGAAAGACACAACTGGAACCGGCAGTACGACATTAGAAGAACCTCGTCTCTATGTTTCCCAGGAAGCCAGTCCTTATGCGATCTGGGTTTATGCCCGGGCCCTGCTGGCAGATGAAGACCACTCGCTGCCGGTTTTACCGGGCGGTACCCTGAGGCTTGATGAAATAGAGCAACTCAGCCTGGAAAACACGGAAGGTGATATAGCCGCAACCGCCTACGCCTTATCCGGTATCGAACTGAACCCTACTTATTTCCTACTGGATGACGAGGGGGCTTTCCTCGCAGTTATGGCGCCACGTTTTTCGATAATCCGCGCCGGTTATGAAGCAGAAGATGAACGTCTGCGAGGGCTCGCTACTGAATATGACGCTCGGCGTTTCGAGCTTATCCAGAAAAAAGTAGCGCATAATTTTACCGGGCCGGTGCGAATTGAAAATGTGCATATTTTTGATCCACATACCCAAACACGGAGTGAGGTTGTCTCGGTGGTGGTGCTGGGTAAGCGAATAGAAAAAATCATTCCGCTAAAATCTCCCCTTGTTTCGGGTGAAGTGCTAATTGACGGGGCAGGGGGAACCCTGCTGGCCGGTATGTATGAAATGCACGGGCACGCCAGTCAAAACCGGGCTTTGCTGAATATTGCCGCCGGGGTAACTTCAATCCGGGACATGGGAAACAATAATGAAGTCTTATCGGATTTTATTGCTAAGATCAAAAACGGCAGGCTGGCAGGTCCACGTATTACCCGTAGTGGTTTTATTGAAGGCAAAAGCCCCTTTAATTCAAACAACGGTATTCTGGTATCTAACCAGGAAGAAGCCATTGCTGCTGTGCGTGAATATTCCAACGGTGAGTATCATCAGATTAAAATTTATAACAGCATGAATCCTGACTGGGTACCGGCGATGGTGGCCGAGGCCCATGCCAATGGCCTCAAGGTTGCCGGGCATGTGCCGGCATTTTCCAACGCTGATGCGATGATAGCCGCCGGCTATGACGAGATGACACATATCAATCAGGTTATGCTCGGCTGGGTCCTGGAGGAAGGTGAGGACACCCGCACGCTGCTGCGTTTAACAGCACTGCGACGCCTGCCAGCACTTGAGCTGGATGATCCGAAAGTCACAGCAACCATAGATGCGATGGTTACAGGCAACGTCGCCATTGATCCCACTCTGGCAATTCATGAAGCGCTGCTGCACTCACGTAACGGGGCGGTTTCTCCCGGTATGGTGGACTTTATAGACCATATGCCCGTTGGTGTGCAGCGGGGTGCAAAAACGGCCTGGGCTGATATTGCCACACCCGAAGATGATAAGGCTTACTGGGCGGCTTTTGATAAAATCATCGAAACCGTCAAGCTGATGCATGATAAAGGTATCCTGCTGGTGCCGGGGACTGACCTTGGTGGTTCGTTCAATTACCACCGTGAACTGGAACTTTATCAGCTGGTTGGTATGAGTCCTCCAGAGATTTTAAAATGGGCGAGCTATGACATGGCAGCTTATCTTGGCCAGGAACAGGAGCTGGGTTCGATAGAGGCAGGCAAGCTAGCCGATTTCTTTCTCGTTCCGGGGGATCCTACCATCGACCTGAAAGACATCAAGACCATTTCGATGGTGGTCAAGGATGGTGTTGTATATTTCCCGAGCGAGATTTATCCGGAATTCGGTATTACTCCTTTTGTGGATGCGCCTGATGTCAGCCTGCCATAGTCAGCCTGGGTTTAGTTAAGTCAAACGACTGCAATCTGACAAAGATCAACAGTTGTGAGTACAATCAGGGCCTTTATTTTTGAATGGTATGGTGTATCTATGTATAAATATTTTTTAATTGTTTCCCTGTTCTTTTTCAGCCAGCAACTTTGGGCTGATGACAGTGCTCCTGTACCGGAGAAACCCACAATTAGTTCCAGCCTTACTGTCAACCTGACCTCGCAAGTTATAGCCCTGGACTACAACAGCCGTGAACTAACGATGAAAAATCCACAGGGTGAAATAAGTAAAATCACGGTGAGCCCGAATGAAAAAAACCTGAAGAAGGTCAAGGTTGGGGATATCATCAATATGCAGATCATCGACAGTGTTGATATAAAAGTAATTGCGAGCCGCAATGCCGAACCCGGTTCAGCTGCTTCAAAGATTGTAGTTCGTAACATCGATGGGAAGCCCGGAATGGAGTCCACTGATACCCGGGTAATCAATGCGGTAGTTGAGGCGATAAACCTGGAAAATAACAGCTTCAAACTCAGGGGTGAGAATAACGTGGTTAAGGAATACACGGCCCGTAATCCGGAAAACCTGAAAAAATCAGCGGTTGGTGACCTGGTTGTTATTACCTATACCACATCGGTTGTGGTATCCCTGGTTAAAATTCCAGAATAGCCGGATCAGTAAATTGAACTCACACTGCCTGGTGCCGTTATTGTTTCGAGGACTTACATGAACAGATATTTTTCATCCATAAGCCGTAGCACATTATGGTGTGTTTTCCTGTATTTTCTGGTTGTCTTGTTTTTGCCTGCCGCATCAGCTAAAGAAACAACTCTACCCCTGGGGTCCACCATATTGTTCTGGACACCGGAGCAACAGCTGGATGGGTATAAATCAATTGATAAGACTTTTCCTGTCAGGGAAATCAAAGCAAGCACCAAACCGCTGGTATTGCCCAGTAAACCTATGGACACTGGGGGGCTGAGTTACAGGGTTGGTTCTGAAGATTTTTCCCTTGGAGATTATATTGAGCGGCAGAAACTCGTGGGCTTGCTCGTAGTTCACAAGGGAAATATTGTCCTCGAGAAATACTCGTATGGTAATGATGAAAACAGTCCCTGGATCTCATTTTCAATTGCCAAGTCTGTGACATCCATGCTCCTTGGTGCAGCAATTGCAGATGGTTTTATTACCAGTACTGATGATCTGGTTACAGATTACCTGCCACGCCTGAAGGGCAGCGCCTATGCTGGTACGAAAATCAAAGATGTTTTACAAATGGCATCAGGGGTAGGCTGGAATGAGGATTATTCCGACCCAGAATCTGATGTGGCCAAAGCGGCTGATTTGAATGCCATGGACCTGTTTGATTATCTGAATAAACTTCCGGTGACCGCCAGGCCCGGTGAGGTTTTTAATTATAATACCGGTGAAACTAATCTCGTGGGTGCCATAGTGAGAGCGGCTGTTGGTAATAACCTGGCAACTTATCTTGAGCGTAAAATCTGGCAACCCTTTGGTATGGAAAGTGACGCAAGTTGGGTAATCGACCCCAGGTATGGCGCTGAACTTGGCGGTTGCTGTATCAATGCAACTTTACGAGATTATGCTCGTATCGGGCTTTTTTCCATGGCTGATGGTGTATTAGCTGATGGAACCCGTATCCTGCCTGAAGGCTGGATGCGGGCGTCGACAACACCATCCGCATCAAATGAGGGTTATGGTTATCTCTGGTGGTTGTCTCCGGAGGGTGTTTATGCCGCGCGCGGGATTTTTGGTCAGTTGATCTGGATTAACCCTGAAACCGAAACCATTATTGTGGCCCACAGCGCATGGCCGGAAGCTGTTGGCAAAGAGTCCGGGATCCACAGGCAGGCTTTCATCGAAGCCCTGCACGCTGCGGTTAATAATTAATTCAACAAGCGCGCCATACGGGTACGCATTTCCCGGATAAGTTGCGGGTCGTTGGTGAGTTGAAAAGCAGCAACCAGGCTGCGTTGTGCCAGCCCCTGCTGATATTCCCGGTCACGCTGGAGCAATTCCAGTAGTTGCTCCATTCCTGATCGGTAGTCGCCACTGACAATAGCGTGGGCGGCCAGTTGATAACGGGATTTGTGGTCATCGGGCTTTTCGATCAGCGATTGTTCCAGTTCAGTAATAGTTGCTGAATTCCCAAGGGCCTGGCTGAATTCCAGTGCGCCTGTCAGGGCTTTGCCTTCCATGCTGTCACGAATTTCCAGCGGCAGGGATTGCAGTATGTTTTCAGCAATTTCCGCCTCACCCAGTTGCATCTGTACCTTTGCCAGTTTTAACTTAAGTTCATTATCGTCAGGGTTTTCGCCAAATTGTTCTTCCAGCAAAGTACGCGCAGTTTCCAGTTGACCGCTGGTAATCGCCTGTTCAATAGCTTCTGCCGGGGAAATGACCTGCTCAGGTAAAAGCGCAACAATTTTTTCACGGATAGCCGATTCCGGCTGTACTCCCATAAAATGATCCGCCACCTGGCCGTCTTTCAGCATTAACACCGTTGGCAGGGACTGCACGCCCATCTGTCCTGCGAGTTCCTGCTGTTCATCGGCATTCACTTTGACCAGTTTGACCTGGCCGGCAAACTCGGTAACCAGCTTATCCAGTATTGGCATCAGGGTTTTGCAGGGCTGGCACCAGTCTGCCCAGACATCGACCAGGACCAGTTGTTCATTGGAAGCGGTGAGTGCTTCTGCTTCAAAGTTTTCGGCGGTGCCTTCAATAATATTAGGGTTTGTCTGATCCATTTGGTTTTCCATCTTGATTATGGGAGTAATTGCTCAATATATAATAAGTGCGGTTTAATTAGACAGTTTCAAGCTGTTGCCGCTTAACTCAACAGACAAACCCAATAAAACACATTAAAAATACCTAAAATAATGAGAAAAGAAATAATAGATCGTGAAAAATCCAAAGATATGTCCCATCTGCGCGGGCTTATCCCCTATGTGACCCGTTATCGGAAATATGTTTTTCTGGCTTTATTGTTTCTGGTCCTGGGCGCGGCTACAACTTTATATTTTCCGGTTGCCCTCAGGCAGGTTATCGACATGGGCTTTGCGGAAGGTCAAAGTGATCAGATGAACCGCTATTTCTGGGTTATGTTTGTAGTTTCAATCTTGATGGCCGTGTTTACCTCCTTACGTTATTACTGGGTATCCTGGCTGGGACAGCGGGTGGTGACAGATATCAGAACGGATGTATTTTCCCGGGTGGTGGATATGTCCCCGGCATTTTTTGAATCCACCCGGACCGGGGAAATTTTGTCACGTATCAATACCGATACGACCCTGGTGGAAAGTGTAGTTGGGAGTACATTTTCTATTACTCTGCGGAGTATCGTTATGCTGATTGGATCGATGGTGATGATGATTGTTTCCAGCCCGAAACTGGCAGGTATGATTTTGTTATTGATCCCGGTGATTATCATTCCCATTTTATTTTTTGGGCGCAAAGTGCGCGGACTTTCAAAGGATTCTCAGGACCGCATAGCTGATAGTGCCGCACTGGCTACCGAAACCATTTATTCTATGCACACCGTGCAGTCTTATGCACAGGGCGAAACAGAGAATCAACGCTTTTCAGGCTCCGTACAACAGGCATTTTCAACCTCAATTAAACGCATTGCTGCGGCGACCAAAATGAGTATGGCGGTTGTTATTATGGTACTTGGCGGGATCATTTTTGTGCTTTGGCTGGGTGCGCAGGCAGTTATTGATGGCAGCATGAGCGCGGGTACTCTCAGTCAGTTTTTGTTATATGCCATTATTGCTGCATCTACCGCAGGCGGGTTGACGGCGGTGTGGAGTGAATTGCAACGGGCTGCCGGTGCATTGGAAAGAATTTCCGAGCTACTTAATATGCAAAGTGATATCCAGTCACCTGCTGATGCACATGTTTTTGCTGGCAAGGTGAAAGGAAATATAGAGTTCCAGGACGTTACCTTTGCCTATCCTTCCAGGCTTGATCAGCCAGTGCTAAAGGATGTTTCCCTGCAGATAAAAGCGGGTGAAACTATCGCCCTGGTGGGGCCTTCCGGTGCGGGTAAAACCACATTATTTCAATTATTAATGCGCTTTTATGATCCGCAGTCTGGTGGGATTAGTATTGACGGGGAAGTATTAACGTCCCTGGAACTGGACAGTTTACGTCGGCAGATGTCCCTGGTTTCCCAGGATGTCACCATTTTTTCCACCAATGCTCTGGAAAATATTCGTTATGGCCGTCCGGATGCCAGTGATGAGCAGGTCTACCAGGCGGCCAAAGCTGCACATGCCGATGTCTTTATCGAAGACCTTGCTGAGCAGTATCAGACTTACCTGGGTGAACGCGGTGTACGCCTGTCCGGTGGCCAGGCGCAACGTTTATCCATTGCCCGCGCCCTGTTGACTGATCCTCCCATCCTGTTACTGGACGAGGCAACCTCGGCACTGGATGCCCGCAGTGAAAAACTGGTACAGCAGGCCCTGGATGAATTAATGCGCGATCGTACCACCCTGGTGATTGCCCACCGTCTGGCAACGGTCCGCAAAGCTGACCGCATCGTGGTGATGAATGAGGGCAGGATTGTAGCTGAAGGTTCACATGAAGAGTTAATTGAATCTAATGAGCTATACCGTAATCTGGCAGAGTTGCAGTTTCTGGTTTAAGGAGTTTACTTGCATTACAATTTGTAAGTGCAACTCAATTAGTTGGATTAGTGAGCAAGCTGCGGTAACGTCATGGCCCATTTCGAATTTGTTTACGCCAGCAAGAAAAGACGGGACACCCACCTAATTGAGCACTATCTGTTAAATTGCATCTAAAAGTGATCCACTGAGGGTCAGTTTTTAGTACAATTTAACAGCCAGGACCAAAGGTGCTAGATGACGGCAATTAACTATTGTGTCCCCAGATCTTCCCAGATCTTCAGATCTTAACCGACTCCGCTTGTCGGCACCACCTTGTATGCAAGTTTTGGTGGGCTTTTGTAAGCCACAATTATACAACCCTTAGAACCTGCTCAAGTATTATTCACACTAGTTAGTCTTTCTCTATTATTTTTGATTCAAATCAAGAAAATTCAGACTATTTGGGGCATACTGGACGATCTATCGATCTAACCAAGGGGATTATAGGTCATGAAATCGACCTATAGAGTTTTACTGCTAGTTCTTTTTTCTATTTCATCAGTTTATGCTCAACAGGGACCAAGCATGCCCTGTTTGGGTTGCGAAACTTTAACTGAAGCCCCTTTCCCCGAAACCGGCTTATGCTCTAAGCCACAACAATCCCCCGGCTACGGGTTGATCATTGAGATTCAGAATGTATCTTTCTAACATATGACTCAAGGAATGACCTCCTGATGAAGTGTTGCATGGAAGCAAAGAATGAGAATTCATATACAAGGAATAAGTATGATAAATAGAAGCACTAGCAAGATCAGTTGTTTTATGGTGCTGCTATATGTCTTGCTGGGTGTGCAATCGGCGCTGGCCGCGCCAGCGGATGATTTTGTTACTACCTGGAAAACTGATAACCCCGGTACATCAAATACCACTTCAATCACGGTTCCAATGGTAGGCGGTCCTTATGATGTGGATTGGGACAATAATGGAAC
The DNA here is from genome assembly GCA_015222805.1 of Pseudomonadota bacterium. GTDB lineage: Bacteria > Pseudomonadota > Gammaproteobacteria > Xanthomonadales > SZUA-36 > SZUA-51. The sequence continues at coordinate 4,896 of JADFVZ010000093.1, read as the reverse complement.
TTTTGATGAATTTGGTTTAACTGGTTCGAGAACTCATAATTACGACGCTGCCGGTACTTATACCATTAGGATTCGGGGTACATATGACGCCATTCAGTTTGCTGGTGGTGGCGACAGTGAAAAGATTCTGTCGTTGGACCAGTGGGGAACCAACGTTTGGCAATCAATGAACAGGGCCTTCTCAGGTGCCAGGTATCTTCAGGTTTTGGCAACAGATGTTCCCGATTTCTCGGTAGTTACAAGCATGTTCTCAATGTTTGCTAACGCCGATTTAGCCAATCCGGATACGAGTAACTGGAATACTGCATCAGTAACGAATATGCGTTCAATGTTTTATCTGGCTACTTCTGCCAATCCTGATACTAGTGGTTGGAATACGGCAGCAGTTACTACTATGCGTACACTATTTTACCGTGCGTCCTCGGCTAGACCCGACACGAGTGGCTGGGATACATCTCTGGTAGAAAATATGTCATTCATGTTTGCGTATGCAGGTTTGGCTAATCCGGATACTAGCGGCTGGGATACTTCAAAAGTTTTAAATATGGCCGAGATGTTTAGACAGACTACTATCGCAAACCCGGATACGAGTAACTGGGTCACATCGTCAGTTACAGATATGTCATACATGTTTGATCACGCCCTGGCATTTAATCAAGATATCGGTTCGTGGGATGTTTCACAGCTAACAAATGCAACTAAAATGTTCGCTGGGGCTACTCTTTCTTCAGTAAATTATGACAGTTTACTGATTGGCTGGAATGCTCAGGTGCATCGCTCAGGCGTATCTTTTGACGGTGGAAATTCAGTTTACTGTTCAGCACAGGCCGTTACTGCTCGTGCTAATTTGGTCGCTAACTCCGCATGGCTGGTTACGGATGGAGGGCAACTATGCCCCGTCATGCCGGCTGACCCAGTAACAGCCCCAGATCTAACCCCGGCTACGGATACCGGGGTTTCCAATAGCGATGATATTACCTCTGATAATACGCCCAGATTCGAGGTGCAGTGTTCGGCTATCGGCAATATCATAACGCTCTACACAAACAACCCTATAGTTAATACTCCAATAGGGAGTCATAGTTGTTTTACTATAGGTGCAGAAATTGCTACGGTTTCAGTAGCGCTTAACATCGGCGCTCATAATATTGCCTATACCGATAAAATATTGCGCAAAGAATCTGGTCTCTCTCCCCAGCTGACAGTTACTATTGTGCAAGCATTGCCCTCTGATGATTTCGTAACGGCATGGAAAACCGACAATCCTGGCAGAACCAATAACACATCAGTGGAGATATTGACTAGAGGTGGTTCTTATGATGTGGACTGGAATAATGACGGAGTTTTTGATCAGTTTAATCTTGTCGGTCCTATCACTCATGATTATGGGGTTGCTGGAACTTATACAATAAGAATTCGCGGCGCTTACACCTCCATTTACTTTGGAAATGATGGTGATAATGAAAAACTGCTTTCTCTTGATCAATGGGGAACAAAATCATGGACGTCGATGGAGTCTGCGTTTTATAAAGCAAAAAACTTAAACATCTTGGCCGTTGACATACCTGATTTTTCGGTTGTAACCAACATGGAATCTATGTTTTCAGGTGCCACCTCAGCCAACCCAGACACCAGTGGTTGGGACACGGCAGCGGTAACTAATATGGGTAGGATGTTCAATGGTGCCACCTCGGCCAACCCAGACACCAGTGGTTGGGACACGGCAGCGGTAACTTATATGGGTCAGATGTTTTGGGGTGCCACCTCGGCCAACCCAGACACCAGTGGTTGGGACACAGCAGCGGTAACTAATATGGGTGGGATGTTCAATGGTGCCACCTCGGCCAACCCGGACACCAGTATTTGGGATACGGCAGCAGTAACATCCATGTCAGGCATGTTTATAGTGGCTGCTTCAGCCAACCCGGACACAAGTAACTGGGATACCTCAGCAGTACTATTTATGAATCAAATGTTCGCGGGTACCACTTCGGCCAACCCAGACACGAGTAGTTGGGATACCTCGGCAGTAACTACAATGTACGGTATGTTCTGGGGTGCTACCACGGCCAACCCGGATACCAGTGGTTGGGATACTTCAGCAGTGACTAATATGCGAAGTATGTTTAAAGATGCCACCTCAGCAAATCCGGATACGAGTAGTTGGAATACTTCATCTGTTACTGATATGAGAGAGATGTTTGCTAATGCTATCGCCTTTGACCAGGACCTCGGCTCATGGGATCTCAGAGCTCTAACTGATGCAACAGAGATGTTCAGGGGGGTCACCCTCTCAACAGTAAACTACGATAACCTGCTCATCGGTTGGGATGCTCAAATATTTCATAGGACGGGAACAAGCTTTAGTGGTGGTAACTCAGTTTATTGTACTGCTCCTGCAATTGCAGCTAGAGCCAACTTGATAACAAACTACTTGTGGGTGATTTCTGATGGGGGACAAGCATGTCCAACAACGCCACTTGACCCAATCGTAGCCCCGGACCTCACACCGGCTACGGATACCGGAGTATCCAATAGCGATAACCTGACAACTGATAATACACCTCGTTTTTACGTGATATGTTCAGCTTCTGGCAATGTCATCACGCTTTATACTGACAACCCAGTTGCAAACACGGCAGTAGGCAGCTATTTATGTAAATCATCAGTAACAGAAATTGCGACTATTTCAAAAGCGCTGGTGATTGGTAATCATAACATTAGTTATACCGATCAAATTGCACGTCTGGAATCTGGGCAATCACCTCCGCTTACAGTCAGCATTGATCCCCCTGCACCCACGGATGACTTTGTCACTACCTGGATAACAAATAGGCCTGGTAGTTCTAATACCACTTCAATTATGGTTCCCATGATAGGCGGACCTTATTCTGTAGATTGGGATAATGACGGTACTTTTGATGAATTCAACTTGTACGGCCCTGTCACGCATGATTTTGGGGTTATTGGTACTTACACCATCAGAATTCATGGCCACTACAGTGCTATTCGCTTTTATTCTGATGGAGATAATTTCAAGATTGCATCCTTGGATCAATGGGGAACAAACTCATGGGTCTCAATGGAGTATGCCTTCTGGGGAGCGTCATATCTTAAAATTTTGGCAAATGATACCCCTGATTTTTCTGCGGTAGCAAGCATGTTCGTAATGTTCGGTAATGCCACTTTAGCCAACCCGGATGTCAGTGGCTGGGATACATCATTTGTAAGAGATATGAGCTGGATGTTCTGGGGCGCGACCTCTTTTAACCAGGACATCGGCTCCTGGGATGTAGCCTCACTGAGGTTTGCAGAAAATATGTTTGAAGATACAGCCCTCTCCACCATTAACTACGAAAGCCTACTTATTGGCTGGAATGCTCAGGCTCTTCAGCCCGGTGTATACTTCGGCGGCGGCAACTCAGTGTATTGCTCTGCCGCCGCCAATGCCGCTAGGGGCAATATGTCTGCATCAGATACCTGGATTATTACCGATGGCGGTCAAGGATGCCCGGCAGCCCCAGCAACACCAGTATTTGCCTCAGACCTCACCCAGGCAACAGATACCGGAGTGTCCAATAGCGATAATATTACCGCCAATAGTTCCCCTGAGTTTGAGGTTATTTGTTCAGCTATTGGTAATTTCGTTATTTTGTATACAAACATTCCTGTTGTTAACACAGCTATTGGAATACACGTGTGTACCTCTATTGGTGCCGAAATCGCTGCAACTACGGCTGTACTAATCGACGGTATTCATACTATAAGTTATATCGATCAGAATATTGGTGAGCGCTCAGGTCACTCGCCTCCATTAGTGATTAGTGTAGATACGATTGCACCGTCAGGGCCCGGCAGCCTGACAGGGCCAAGCTCGCCGGTTAACGAAGTGAATGCAGATATTGTTGGTACCTGTGGTGCTGATGCTGGTAATGGTGCAGTGGTTGTGACGACTTCAGCTCCTAATGGCTTCACTGTCCTGTATAACACATCGGTTACATTAGATGCCAATGGCGACTTTAGTATTGTGAATCCCTACTGGAGCGAGGGCACTTTTAGCCTGAACTTTGAGTGTAGTGATGTGGCGGGCAATACAACAACACTGGGTCCATTTGGACCTATTTTGGTTGATTTGCCCTGCTCAGGTACAGATACAGTAGTTACTGGGGTTTTTCCTGCCGGAATGTATTTATGTGCCGGTACAAACTCCTTAATTACTTCCGGAAATGTCAATCTAGAAGCGGGTGCCGTGGTGTATCTTCAGTCCCCTGCAATCACCTTAAACCCTGGCTTAAATGTGAACGAAGGCGCTAGTTTGATTAGTTCTTCAATAATAGGCCCAGTGGCGCCGTTGCTATTAGGACCTACAACAGTCAAGGTCAGTGTTGGTGAAATATTAGACTTTTCAGAGTCGCATATCTGTGAAGATTACGAAGATGGGGTATTGCCTATCACGCCGTTTGATACCGGTGTACTGGTTGAATCCACTGAACCAGAAGTGTTTACCTTGAGTTGTACAGGTCTTGATGGAGTTATTACTCAAATGGATGTGAGGGTGATTAAACAGTGATGGATTCTGTTTGCAGAACCTTCATTGGCTTTAGTAACTGGCAGAGTAATTTCTAGAGCTTGCATGGAAGCACAGAATGAGCATTCGTATACAAGGGATAAGTATGATAAATAGAAGCACTAGCAAGATTATTTGTTTTATAGTGCTGCTAATGCCTTGCTGGGTGTGCAATCGGCGCTGGCCGCACCAGCGGATGACTTTGTTACTACCTGGAAAACATATAAGCCCGGCATATTAATTCTGAATAATTCTGTAATTCTGTAATTCTGTAATTCTGTAATTCTGTAATTCTGTAATTCTGTAATTCTGTAATTCTGTAATTCTGT
>JADFVZ010000092.1 GCA_015222805.1 Pseudomonadota bacterium | reverse complement strand
CCTGATTGTGCTTTCTGGAATTGATATCGATCACCAGTTATTGCCGGATGATATAGTCCTGCCCCTGCTTTGGCTAGGGTTGATTCTCAGCCTGTCAGGTTCTGGTGTATCCCCGGCTGATGCCATTATCGGTGCTGTTACCGGCTATTTGATTCTCTGGTCTATTTACCAGCTGTTTAAGTTACTAACCGGCAAGGAAGGCATGGGTTATGGTGATTTCAAGCTACTGGCGGCCCTAGGTGCCTGGCTCGGTTGGCAATTGCTGCCTCTGGTTGTCCTGCTATCTTCACTGTTAGGTGCAGTCATTGGCGGGATTCTACTCGCGGTAAGACGCAAAGGTAGCCAACCCATTCCATTCGGGCCCTACCTGGCAATAGCGGGCTGGATAGCCCTGCTGTGGGGTGAACAGCTAACTGAGCTTTACCTCAATTATATGGGCTTGTGAAGACAGTAGGTGAACAAGAGAAACCCGAACATACCAGCTTTCGTTATTGCACTCACAGGCGGCATTGCTTCTGGTAAAACAGCAGTCTCTGATACTTTTTCTGATTTGGGAGTTGCTGTTATAGATACCGATGTTATTGCTCGCGAGGTCGTTTTGCCGGACAGTGCCGGGCTTGTGGCGATCGCGGATAGCTTTGGTAATCAGCTAATTCAAGATGATGGTCAACTAAATCGACGCGCGTTGCGGGATATTATCTTTGCTGATAAGAGTAAACGTGAATTGCTGGAATCTATCCTCCATCCCTTGATACGTGCCGAGTCTATTCGGCAATTGCAGCAAGTTGATACACCCCTGGCAATCCTGGTTATTCCCCTGTTGGCAGAAGGTTTAGATAGCGGCAATACTTATCAATGGGTTGATCGGGTATTGGTGGTGGATGTTGATGAAGCGATCCAAATTCAGCGTTTAACCGCAAGAGACCAAGTCAGCGAGCCTCTAGCTCAGGCAATTCTGGATAACCAGGCGAGTCGTAAACAGCGGCTAGCTATTGCGGATGATGTGATTGTTAATGACCGGGATTTAGAATATTTGAGGGTGGCTGTTGGGGTGCTGTACAACGAGTACTTGGGGATGGTTCGGAGCTGACGGTTTGACGCGTGGGCATAAATACCCACCCTACCGCACGGCATGGAGGAGGGAGAGGAAGGTTATATATTTATTTAACACATATGTTTATGGCCATTACTATAATATTCTTATTTAATAGCTATAATTATAGCTGCAATAATATTTTATCTTGACATTTCAGCAAAGAGGTATATATTTAACTATTATTAGTAATATATATATTTACTGGATTGTTTTATGGCTATTATTGACTATTACATTGTTTCAGATACCACGATTTTGAAAGAACTGGGTGCACGCCTGCGTAAGTTACGCTTGCGTAAAAACATAACCCAGGAAGACCTGGCCGAGCGTAGCCTATTATCCGTTGGCACCATAAAATCACTGGAAGCCGGTAATGGCAAGCTATCAACACTAGTGGCTATTCTACGTGAACTGAGCGCCCTGGATCAGCTGAACCAGTTCATCCCACCAGTGAACATTAGCCCATTAAAAATGGCGGATGCCAGTGCAAAATCACCCAATAATCGTGAACGTGCTTCGGGGGCGGGCCGCAAGCCTCAAAACACATGAAAGTGAAGGTTGCTGAAGTCTGGTTGTGGAAGCACCGTGTTGGCGCAGTTGCGCTTGATGATCTCGGTGTTGGCGTGTTTGAATATGATCCAGAATTCCTGAAATCCGGCCTGGATATCGCCCCTCTCATGATGCCCTTGAGTGAAGCACTTCGGGGGCATGTGCTGTACAGTTTTCCTGCACTGAACGCGGAAACTTTCAAACGCCTGCCCGGCTTACTGGCTGACACTCTTCCTGATAAATTTGGAACGGCAATTGTGAATGCCTGGTTGGCACGACAAGGTCGTAGTCCCGATGATTTTTCCATTATAGAGCGACTATGCTACACCGGCACACGTGCTATGGGGGCATTAACATTCAAACCAGCGGTCACCGAACACCTCAATCAACCGGTGAATGTTGAGATAAGCGAATTAATCACCTTGATACAGGATGTCATGAGCCACCGCAACAGCCTGAATACAACGCTCAGCGAGAATGAACTGATTACTCAAGAAGCACTACTTGATATATTGCGCATCGGGACTTCTGCCGGTGGTGCACGCGCCAAGGCCGTAATTGCCTACAACGAGAAAACGGGGAAAGTACTATCCGGTCAGGCAGATGCTCCAAAAGGCTTTGAACACTGGCTATTAAAGTTTGATGGTGTCAGTGATATTGAGTTTGGTCGTAGCAGTGGTTTTGGCCGAATTGAATACGCTTACTACAAGATGGCAACTGCCGCCGGCATTACGATGACCCAATGTCGCTTGCTCGAAGAGAACGGACGTGCGCATTTTATGACTCAGCGCTTTGATCGGGTTGCTGGCGATAAACTGCATATGCAATCACTTTGCGCCATCGCACACTATGATTTTAATCTGGCTGGTGCTTATGGCTATGAACAGGCATTGATGACAATGCGCAGCTTGAAACTTTCTAAAAGAGAACAACTACAGCTATACCGACGGATGGTGTTTAATGTGATTGCCCGTAACCAGGATGATCACACCAAAAATATTGCCTTCCTAATGAACTCACAAGGGGAATGGTCACTCTCCCCGGCATACGATATGACGCACTCCTACAAGCCCGGTGAAGGCTGGACGCAAACCCACCAAATGTCGATCAACGGTAAACGTGACCATTTCACTCGACAAGACCTCATCGATGTGGCACAAAGCAACGACCTTAAAAATCCAGAGAAGGTCATTGCCGATGTCATTGCTGCAGTTGAACAATGGTCAACCTTTGCTGTTGATGCCGGTGTAGATGAACAGAAGATAACAGTGATTGCCAATGACCATCGACTCGATCTCGTTTGACAGGCATTGAATACCTCTCTGCCGAAGCAGTGACGCGTGGGCATAAATGTCCACCCTACGGAATTAGATTCGTTGAAGGAGTCTGACTACCGGGATATCAGCTTCGGGCATTTTTATTTTTGACAGGTTTTCTGGATTGACCCATTGCAGCACCTGTTGTTCCAGGCTCTGAACTTCACCCAGCCAGTTTGATACTTCCAATACATATAGAAGTACCTTTTTTTCGGGGTATTGATGTTCCACTGTGATTAAAGGCTGGCTGGTTGATACTTGAATACCAAGTTCTTCTTCTAATTCACGTTTTAATGCCTGCTCGAGGGTTTCGTTAGCTTCGACTTTGCCACCGGGAAATTCCCACAGGCCCTCCAGGTGGGTTCCGGGTCGGCGTTGGCCGAGGAGGATTTGGCCTTTGGAGTTGCGGATGATGCCGGCGACTACTATTAGGGGTTTAATGGTTGGGGGCATATAGCGGTTCATATAGGGCACGCGTGGGTATGAATGCCCACCGGATTATTGGGAGAATTGAGCATTATGGGGGATCAAAAAATAGATTCAGACTTTTTACAACCTGTTTTAGTTTATTGTCATTGGTGGCAATCGGTAATTGCTCACGTTGCGCCAGGGCAAGGTAAGTCATGTCGTAGGTACTTAATTGATGATCGCGAGCTAAAGAAATACTTTTGTGATCAGCTAGTGAGATTACGATACTGTCTGTTTGAATATTCATCGATTGGAGGATAGTGAGGAATTCTTCAGCAGTACTGGAAGTAATTCTTTTCTTTCGTTCAGCTACTAATAAAACATTGATAATTTCCAAATGCCATAACTGCGGAACCAGAGCTGTTTGTGTTTTTAAGCATTCCAGTACGACATCGGAATATTGACTGTTCTCACCCTCGAAACACCAGGCCATACAGACCGAGCAATCAAGAATGAACATCAGCACCGATCTTCTTTGCGGAATTCAGCAATACTTTCACCTTTTTTCAGGGTAGCTTTGTTAAATAAAAGCCTGCATTTTTTCTACGGCTGAGGTGTAATCCTGCAAACTTTCCTGTTTTTGCATGGGTGCCAATCGTGCAATTGTTTTGCCGTGGCGAGTGATTTCAACCTCCTGGCCTGCTTCAACTTTGCGTAGGACTTCTGCCAGGCGGGCTTTTATTTCGTTTGATTGCATGGTTAACATTGAAGCACTCCTTAATTATGACCGGTTATGACCGGTTTGTTTATCATAGGCAATAACCTATCCGGGTCAAGAGAAGTTAGGGGTTTGAGAGGGAGGTTTGTAGGTGCGCGTGGGCATAAATGCCCACCCTACCGGGGTCTGTGATGCGTGGGCGTGAATGCCCACCCCACCTTGACTGTTAGGTTAGTTTGCCGTGGCATTGCTTGTATTTTTTGCCGGAACCGCAGGGACAGGGCTCGTTGCGGCCTACTTTGCGGCCTTCCCTGATGAAGGGTTCGTGTTCCGGCTGGCCTGCTGGTGCAGGAGCCTGTTCGCCGCCGCCCATGGCCGAAGCTTCAGCGTGCTCGTATTCCATTTGCTTAGCGGGTTTGTTGCTTTTTTCAACCGCTTCTACGTCTTCTTCGGTCTGGATCTGCACGCGTGAAAGGATGCGGGCTACTTCGTGGCGGAATGTATCCAGCATCTCGGTGAACATTTCGAAGGATTCAGACTTGTATTCCTGGGTTGGTTTTTTCTGTGCATATGCGCGCAGGCCGATACCCTGGCGCAGGTAGTCCATATTGGCGAGATGGTCTTTCCACTGGCTATCGAGGATATTCAGCAGCAGGGCTTTTTCGAAGTTGCGCATGACTTCAGGGCCCGTGGCTTCCTCTTTGGCTGAAAAATGGTCACCTACGGCTTCCATTACGCGTTTATCAATGGTTTCAGTATCAAGATCACTATCTTCCAGCCAGGAAGTGACAGGCACTTTGATACCAAATTCACCATCCAGGGATTTCTCCAGGCCTTCCAGGTTCCACTGTTCATCAATAGTGCCGGGAGCAGCGTACTGGGCGATCAGGTCAAGGAACACACTGTCTTTAAAGTCATCGATGAGGTCTTTAACATCGGTTGAACCCATGAAGTCATCACGCTGTTCATAGATAACCTTGCGCTGGTCATTGGCTACATCATCGTATTCCAGCAGGTGTTTACGCATATCGAAGTTGTGGCCTTCGACCTTGCGCTGGGCGTTTTCAATCGCTTTGGATACCCAGGGGTGCTCGATGGCTTCGTTTTCTTCCATACCAATACGTTTCATCATCGACGCCATCCGATCGGAAGCGAAAATACGCATCAGGTTATCTTCAAGCGAGAGGTAAAAACGTGAAGAGCCTGCATCACCCTGTCGGCCGGAACGACCACGCAACTGGTTATCAATACGCCGGGACTCGTGGCGTTCGGTACCGATAATATGCAGACCACCGGCATCCAGTACCTGCTGATGACGTTCCTGCCAGGCTGTTTTAACGGCTTCAACTTTATCTTCAGCAAGTGCTTCACCCAGGTCACGGATTTCTGCATCGAGGTTACCACCGAGTACAATATCAGTACCACGGCCAGCCATATTGGTCGCAATGGTGATGGAACCGGGACGACCGGCATTTTCAACGATCAGGGCTTCGCGCTCGTGCTGCTTGGCATTCAGTACTTCGTGTTTGATACCATCTTTTTTCAGCAAGCCGGAAATGAGCTCAGAGGTCTCAATTGAAGTCGTACCCACCAGTGCCGGTTGGCCGCGCTCAACGCAGTCTTTGATATCTTCTTTAATAGCTTTGTATTTTTCTTCCGAAGTCAGGAATATCAGATCGCCGCGATCCTTGCGCACCATTTCTCGGTGGGTTGGTATGACCACTACTTCCAGTCCATAAATTGACTGGAATTCATAGGCTTCGGTATCAGCTGTACCGGTCATCCCGGAAAGCTTGTCGTAAAGACGGAAATAATTCTGGAAGGTGATTGATGCCAGGGTCTGGTTATCCCGCTGGATGGTTACGCCTTCTTTGGCTTCAATCGCCTGATGCAGGCCTTCTGACCAGCGGCGCCCCGCCAGCGTACGCCCGGTAAATTCATCAACAATAACGACTTCGCCGTCGCTAATAATGTAGTCCACATCCTTGCTATAGAGATGCTCTGCCCTTAAACCGGCATTCAGGTGGTGGACCAGGGATAAATTCTGTGCCGCATACAGGCTGTCTTCGGGCTGGGTCAGGCCCTGCTTGACCATTAATTCTTCAACCTTGGCCATACCTTCTTCAGTCAGGTAAATCTGCCTGGTTTTCTCATCGATACTAAAATCACCCGGGCCATCTTCTTCTTTTTGTGGAGTCAGGTGTGGAATCAGGCTGTGAATTTGTTCATACAGGTGCGGGCTATCGTCTGCCGGGCCTGAAATAATCAATGGGGTACGGGCTTCATCGATAAGAATGGAATCCACTTCATCGACAACTGCGAAGAACTGGCCGCGCTGGGTTTTTTCTTCCAGGCTGAAAGCCATGTTGTCGCGCAGGTAGTCAAAACCAAATTCGTTATTGGTGCCGTAGGTTATATCAGCCGCATAAGCGACGCGCTTGGCAGCCGGGGTCATGCCCGGGACAGAAACACCGACCGTCAGGCCGAGGGCTTCAAAAACCGGTTGCATCCAGTCAGCATCACGCTGTGCCAGGTAATCATTTACGGTAACGATATGCACACCCTTTCCGGGGATCGCATTCAAATAGGCTGCCAGCACCGACATCAGGGTCTTACCCTCACCGGTTTTCATTTCTGAAATCTTGCCCAGGTGCAGCACCATGCCACCGATCATCTGTACATCGTAATGACGCAGGCCAAGGGTACGTACTGAGGCTTCACGCACAACTGCGAAGGCTTCCGCCAGCATGCTGTCCAGGTCTTCACCCTGATCCATGCGGATACGAAATTCTGCGGTTTTACCCTTCAGCGCCGCATCATCAAGTGCCTGCAATTTTTCTTCAAAGGCATTGATTCCCGCAACATCTTTGCGCATTTTTTTCAGCAGGCGATCATTTCGGCTGCCAACGATACTGGTGATGATTTTATTCAGCATGGTATTTTATTAATCTCTGTGCCACATTGGCACAATAAATATGGATTTATTGGGATTTCGGGTGATTTAATGGGGGTGGATCCGCGTAAATACAACCCCGTCACCTTAACCGAGACATTATAACGCCTGAATGCGCTTTGGGGAGAAAAGCTGTAACGGTTAAACCTGTGGAAATGGCTTATTTAATAAATTTCCATGGATTGACACTACGTCCGTCTTTATGCACTTCAAAGTGCACATGCGGGGCCGATGCCCTGCCGCTCGAACCCAGCTTAGCTATCACATCACCCGCTTTAACCGTGCTGCCGACCTCTATGGATAGTTGATCATTATGGGCGTAACGGGTCACATAACCGTTGCCATGATCAATATCGATTGCCTTGCCATAACCACCGCGATTACCGGACCAGACAATTACACCATCGGCCACTGCCAGTACATCTTCACCACGCTTACCCACAAAATCGATACCTGAATGACGCGCCTGTTTGCCGGTAAACGGATCGGTACGGGTACCGTAAGCTGAGGAAATCCAGCCTTTACGAACCGGCCAGCCTTGGGGTGTAGTTTCTAGATCCAGCTCCCGACCCATCAGCAGGGATTCAAGACTATCAAATTTAAGTTGTTGATTTTGCAGCGCCAGGGAAAAGTCATCGATATTGATATTCAGCAATGCCATGGTACTGCCGGCTAGTGCTGCTGTTTCCGGACCACCAACAGGTGCTTCAACGGTAAAATTAAACTCTTCCGGATCGAGCTTACCCTGGTCTACCAGGCGCTGACCCAAAGCGTTCATTCGTGTAGCACCTGCCTGCAGGCTGGCCAGGCGTGCGGACATACCATTAACCTGGGCCTGGGTGGTAGCCTTGAGTTGTGCAAATACCTTTTTCTGATGCGCGAGTTGCAAGTTTAATTCAGCCAGGCCGGCCTCTGCTTCCGGGCGGATTTCGGTTGTGACCCTGCCCAGGTAAAAAACGGAAATAAGGAAAGCAACAGTCATACCCACCAGCACTGAAGTCTGGAGAATTTTGGCCATTTTTGTACCAGGGGTGGATTCCCGGGTAGTTTCTGCGTTACTCTGCATCTATGGATTCCTCGTACACATCCAAAAAGCGCCGTACACGTTCAGTCCGGGAATTATCCCGTACTGACGAGCATCTGGCTGGTCTGTTAAGGCAGGCGTCAGGCTATCAGCACCTGGATCGACTGCTCGCTCCCCTTTTGGGCCCGGAGGTTGCTGCCCATGTAAGGGTAGCCTGCCTGCGTGACGGTGAGCTTATTATTCTGGCAAACTCACCTGTCTGGGCGAACCGGGTCCGCATGGCAGCATTTCGTATACTCGCCCGACTTAAACACTTTCCGGATTTAAATATCCACAATATCAAGGTAAAAGTTGAACCACAAAATCAACTACCAGCTGCCGCTGTTGTGCGGCATCCTCTTTCGGATTCTGCACGAAAATGCCTAAAGCAATTCGCAGACTCCTGTACTGACAAGGATCTTGGCGACATCGCCCGGAACCTGTCTAAATATAAAGGCCGTTAATTTTAGCAGATTGACCCTGAAATTCCTATTTTTTGGGCTTTTCTTGCATAAGTTATTGTTTTGTTAAGAACAAGCGAATTGTGTGCATCACCCTATAAATACCCTCTCATGCCGGACTTGATCCGGTGTCTTATTCTTGTTTTTCTTAAAGATTTGTCATCCCCTAGCCGTTACGCACATCCATGTGATCTCACGGAATTCGTGCATCCCTGCACATCAATTGCGAATAGCAATATCCTCAACCGTCTTCCCGGAATTGCGAATAGCAATATCCGGGACCCAGTCAAAGCCTCTGGTTTCCGGGTTCAGCTATTCGCTGCCCCGGAATGACGAAACATCATAGATTTTAATGATTACGCATGATTTCGCGCAAAGTTTCACCTTTAGCCAGCCGGGGGGCATCACTGTGCTGGCCCGCGGCGTGTAATAGCAAACGATCTTTAGTAAACCAGCTCTTGTTGGTTATACGCATACCGATCTGGCGGATTTTGCTCGAAATCTGTCCTGGCAGGGCAAATAGTTCATGGATTGCATGAAAACCGCGCGTCATCAAAACGCTGTCTGAACGCCGCCAGCGGGCATAATGGCGCAAAGCCCGGTCCAGCGAGTGCTCATCTGCGGCCAGCAGGCTTTCAGTTAAGGCGGCAGCATCCAGGAAACCCAGGTTGACACCCTGCCCTGCCAGTGGATGCACCGCATGTGCGGCATCACCCAGCAAGACGACGCGGCCATCAAGGTAATGCTCACTGATACGGGTACGCAGGGGAAAAGAGGCGCGTTCTGATACGGCTGTAACTTTACCAAACACCGATCGACAAGCCTCTGTCAATTCTGTTAAAAATTCATCTTCAGGCAGGCTTACACGACTGCGGGCATCAGCATCCGATTGTGTCCAGACAATGGATGAACGACCGTCACTCAGTGGTAATAGTGCCAGTGGCCCCCCGGACAAAAACCGCTGCCAGGCAATACCGGGATTGGGTTTTTCAGTGGTAATCACTGCCACCAGTCCCTGTTCGTTATATTCCCAGACCTGCTGGTCAATACCAACCATTTTCCGTACCGTGCTAAGAGCTCCATCGGAAGCTGCCAGCACTTTGCATTTTAATGACTGTCCGGATTCAAGCTTAACGGTTACCCCGTCCGGGCGCTGTTCCAGACCCTGTAGTTTATCCGGGCAGTAAATATCCACTTCACCCGCAGCTTCAATGCTTTTCCAGAGGCAGGACTGCACCAGCTGGTTTTCTATGATGTAGCCCAATGCATCCCGACCAAACTCATCGGCAAGAAAATCCAGGCCGCGCTCCGATCCCTGTTCTTCAACGTGCATTTCACGATAGGCGCAATGGCGCTGCTTCTCAATGCATTTCCAGGCACCTGCCTGCTCCAGGATTGCCCTGGAACCGGCTGAAATTGCTGATACACGTAAACCAACTTCATTTTCCGGATTAAACTCGGCCGGTTGAAAGGCTTCCAGTAAAGCGACTTCAAAGCCGGCACGTGATAATAAAGCGGCCTGGGCTGCACCTACCATGCCGCCGCCGACTACACAGATATCGTATGCCTTACTCATAATACTGCTCATGATGCTTTTCTGCCCCTGTTCCCTATCCCCGGGACTTCACCACGGGCAAGTTTTGGCAAACGCCCGCGAAAACCCATCGCCCCCAGTGCCAGTTTACGTTTCAGCGGAGGAAATAATTCATGTATTGCAATCCCGCCGCCACGAACAAGGCTGGCTAACCAGCCCGGATTGGCAAACAACCTTGCCAGGCCGTCTGAATAGCGGATGGTTTCTTGTTGATCCGGCTCTCGCCACTGATCATACGCTCGCAAGTGTTCAGCATTACCGACATCACCGCAGTCCTGCTCAATTAGAATTTCCGCCAGGGCCGCAGCGTCACGCAAGGCAAGATTAAAACCCTGGGCAGAATTGGGGTGTATTGCATGCGCAGCGTTACCGATTAACACCACCCTTGGGGCTAAATTCGTTTTTGGCTGCACCAGGTAGAGCGGGTAGGATGTACGCCGGCCAATCTTTACAAAATCCCCAAGGAATTCATGGGTTTGCTTGCTGACCCTTTGGTTTAACTGAGTTAAAAATTCTTCATCCGATAGTTTAAGCAAGGCTTTTTCATCCCCTCGGGGAACCGTCCAGACCATCCCGCAACGATCACTAACATGTGGCAAAATTGCTACCGGCCCGGATTGGGTAAATCTTTCAAAAGCCCGGTGCTGATGCGGCTTTTCTGGAGTTACATTAGCAATCACAGCCGTCTGCTGGTAATCATGGATTTCGGTGGGAATAGCCAACATTTCACGAATACTTGAACGTGCACCATCTGCGGCAACCACCAGCCTGGCAGTGAGGGTGATTTCCTCTGCACCCAGATCGCAGCGCATAGTAACTTCTTTATCACCCGGCTCAATTGAATTAAGGCGTGCAGGACAAAAGCGGCTTAGATTTGAAACCGACTCCAGGCGCTGAAGCAAAGCAGTACCGATGGCACGAGCTTCGATAATAGAGCCGAAGTTGGCAAACCCCATATCTGCAGATTTTAACTGTACTTTTCCGGGTCGATTTAATTCACTGACATAAATTTCTTTAATTGCTGTAGCGCTGGATACCAGGTCATCCCAGATCCCCAGGGTTTCAAGTATCCGACAGGATGTCCAGGCAACTGCAAGCGTGCGATCATCGTAACTGGGCTGGGTTGCCGCACGTGATTCGACAGCCTCAATCATCGCCACCTTATAGGGGCTGTTCGCCAGCGCAAGCGCCAGTGATGCACCGGCCAGGCCGCCGCCGACGATTACGATATCAAAGTTAGTTTCAGTTCCAGTCACCTGTCTGTCCTGCATCAATTTTCCAACCTTACATACGCGTGGGCATAAATGCCCACCCTACCCGATGTTGTATTGGCATTCTTGCAGTAGGGTGGGCATTTATGCCCACGTACCTGTCGCATTATTTTCCCTGCATCAGGGCTTCAATTTCTTTTACGCTTTTTGGCGCATCCTTGCTCAGTACTTCACAACCTTCGCGGGTAACCAGTACATCATCTTCGATACGGATTCCAATGCCACGCCAGCGCGGTTCCACCAACTCACAGTCCGGGGCGATATACAGGCCCGGCTCCACCGTCAGCACCATCCCGGGTTCCAGCTGGCGCGATTCACCGTCAATGGTGTAATCACCCACGTCATGTACATCCAGACCCAGCCAGTGGCCGGTCTTGTGCATATAAAATTCTTTATAAGCTTCAGCGTCGATCAATTCATCCAGTTCACCTTCCAGCAAACCAAGCTCGACCAGCCCTGCCGTTATAATATCAACGACTACCCGATGTGCATCAAGCCACTGCTTACCCGGCCGGATCTCTTCAATGGCCGCCAGTTGTGATTTCAGCACCAGCTCATACAGCGCTTTCTGTTCAGCACTAAAATGTCCATTCGCCGGGAAGGTGCGGGTGATGTCGGAAGCATAGCCTTCACATTCACAACCGGCATCTATCAGGATTAAATCGCCCTGTTTAATCGACATATTATTGTCGATATAGTGTAAAACGCAGCCATTATCACCTGCACCAACGATGGGTTGATATGACCACGGACAATGATTGCGGTAAAAAACCATGAACAATTCAGCCTGTAATTCAGCTTCATTGGTGGCGGTCGGGGCCGCCTTCATGGCTTCAATGTGGGCTTTTGCTGCAACTTTGGCAGCTTTTCGCATGGCCTTGACTTCCGCTTTTGACTTAAACAGGCGTAGTTCGTGCAAGTCATGCTCCAGGGAAACCAGTTCCTGGGGTATGTGAGCATCTTTGGTATCGTGCAACTGGTGCATCCAGCGCATTATCTGGCGGTCGAATTCCGGCTCGCTGCCGACCTTGTAATAGACTTTTTCAGCTGCTTCCATTAAAGCCGGTAAGCGTTTATCGAGTTCGGCTATATCAAAAGACTCATCCATACCAAAATCTGCCAGTGCGCCTTCCAGCCCCGCCCTTGGACCATCCCAGATGGCTCGATCAGGATCTGCCGGACGGCAAAACAGCAATGAGCGGTTACCGCTTGCACCAGCAACCAGCACCAGTACGGCTTTGGGTTCGGAAAACCCGCTCATATACAGGAAATCACTATCCTGTCGATACGGATAGAGTACATCGCTGTTACGGGTTTTTTCAGATGCCGCCTGTAGCAGGACAACACTGCCCGGCCCGATCATTTGCAGGAGATTTTCCCTGCGACGGGCATATTCTGCCGGTTTAATCATTGCCTGTTTCATAAAATGTAATAATCCTGGGAGCTATGCCAATGGGTGATTAATGAATAGAGTCGAGTTCGTCCGGACCACGCAGCATTTCCTGAAACAGCAAAAGTGATATGCGGCAATACTCACTTATCTGGGCAAAGTCTTCTTCATCACCCTCTGTGCCCTCTATTGGCTCATCCATAATCCGGGAAATTGCAGTAAAGTCCCGCAGGGCTTCAGCCGCATCAAAATTGTCACTGTCTTTGTTACTGGACTCAGCGTATATTTTAGCCAGGCTCTCACCGGCAAATTCGCTTAAACCGGCGAGTACGCCGCTACACCATTCAGCCAGACTGGCCGTACGGATTGCGAGGCTGGTCTCATCATCCGGCAACCACACTTCCAGTCCGAGGTCATCATCTCCCATCTGCAAACGGCTAAGCTGCAAGATTTCGCCTAGCTGGTCGACTATAGCTGTTTCCAGGACACCACCCTGCCCCATCTTCGGCAAAATTTCAACGAGTTGCAGAAGCTCAAGGTCAGGCTTTGCGCACAGCAGGCCACAAACCAGGCCGTGCAGTGCAGACAGTTCCTGGGGGCTGATACTGCTGCCGCACTGAGCCAGGCAGAGTTCAAAATCCGGTAAATTATTTTCCATGCGTGTAAGGGTACCTCTATTAATGGCTTGTGTCCTCTGCGTGATCTGAAGCGTGTAACTGCAAGACGTGAGCCGCAGCAGAATGGTCATTCCATTCTCAAGGCTTACAACGCAGCAGATGCATGCTTCAGGCCACGCCCTACGGGGCTTTAGGACCAGCCCAGCCTCTACGTTGCACTTTTTCGATATGCAATAAGCATGGCTTCAAAAGCACGCCTTGATTCTGGGCTGGTCCTAAAGCCAGAGGGCACAAGCCATTAATAGAGGTGCCCTTATATTAACACTGTGCTCGATTGACCAACAGAAAGCAGAAATAAATAATTAATCAGCACAAAGATAATTGACCAAAATTATCCTATAAATTATAGTGTTGCCATGGATTCTTTAGAAGCAACTCGCAAAGACCTCGAACGCCTCGAAAATCAGCTGCAGCAATTACTGGATACGGCGGATAAATTGCGTGAGGAAAATCACTCCCTGCATGAACGCCAGGCTACTCTCGTCAGTGAAAAAGCCAACCTGCTGACCAAGAATGATGAAGCTCGTTCCCGCGTAGAAGCGATGATTCATCGCCTGAAGGGACTGGAACAGTCCTGAACACCTGATAACCGACCGGACACACTTAATGACCTCTGGACCCGACCCGATTTCCGTCATGATTCTCGACCGTGAGTACCGGGTAACCTGTACCCCGGAAGAGCGCAGCTCATTACTCGAAGCTGCCAGTATCCTGGATAACCAGATGCGTCAAATCCGCAGCAGCGGACGATTAATGGCACTGGAAAGGATTGCCGTGTTAGCTGCCCTGAACCTGACCGATGAGAAGCTTAAAGCTGATAAACTCGGGATTGAGCGCCAGCAAATAAATGATCGGGTAAGGCTACTGGCCGACCGGGTAGAAAACGCCCTCAACAGCTAAATAATTGCGCATTTTAAATGCTTCTTTAACAATTCGTTCTGAAATTGGTCTAGAATAGTAATTGTCCTCTGAGGTGTTAGCCAGTGGCAATGCACGAAACCTTGTCCCTATTTATTGACCTCGGGGTCGCAGACCCACAGCCAGTGTGCATGTTCGCGCAAGCGAAAAGCCTTAGGCATGGCGAGCCACCCCACCTGGACCCTTTCGGTTCAAGGTCAGCATTGTCGCAGCGGCACCCTGGAGGGCACTTCTTTGAATACAGAAGCACCCACTAGCGACCCCGGTCCAATCGACTCCATACGCTTACACATCCGTACTGCCAGAAGGTCTTTGACGGATACTGATCGGCTAAAACTGGATCAGAAAATCCAGCAGCAGGTGAAAACCTGGGTACACAGCCAAAATCCAACATCTATCGCCCTCTTCCTGCCATTTGATGGTGAATCCGACTTGCTGCCAATTGTCACCTGGCTAAGAAATCGGGGAATTCAACTGGCTTTGCCGGTCGTTAATTTTGCTCAACAGGGGGAAATGCATTTTCGTCTGTGGACTGAAACTACACAATTACTGACCAATCGGTTTGAAATCAAAGAACCCGTTAATACCAAACAAATCAATAACCCGGATATTATCCTTGCTCCGCTGGTTGCGTTCAGCAGCACCGGTACCCGGCTGGGCATGGGTGGCGGCTATTACGACCGCTGGCTGGCTACAGCCAAGCCCCGCCCCAGGCTCGTTGGCATTGCATATGAACTGCAAAGGATTGAAGACCTGCCCAGGCGAGATTGGGATATCCCACTGGATATGGTATTTACAGAAAAAGGTCGATTTTCTTTTGCAAAGACTGGACAATAGACAAACAGCATACAGGAGTAACAAATGGCTTACTGGCTAATGAAATCAGAACCGGATGCTTTCAGTTTAGAAGACCTGATGGCATGCAAAAACCAGACTGAACCCTGGGACGGTATTCGCAATTACCAGGCACGAAATTTTATGCGTGATGATATGCGCATTGGTGACAAAATATTTTTCTATCACTCCAATACTAAAGTGCCAGGGATAGTGGGAATTGCCGAGGTTGCTTCAGAACCCTACCCTGACTTCACTGCTTTTGATTCTAACACGAAATATTTTGACCCCAAAAGCGACCCGGATAATCCGCGTTGGATCCTGGTCGATATTCACTTTATCCGCAAGCTGGACCGTATCATTTCGCTGGCTGAACTGCGCGAGCATGAAGCTGAGCTGGAAGATTTTGCCCTGCTGCGCAAAGGTAACCGCCTGTCAATTATTCCGGTGGGTGAAGAACACTGGAATCAAATTCTCAAACTGGAATATTCATAAACTTAAGGAGTAGCTGATACTCATGGACCAAAATGAATTAAAACGCCAGGTGGCCAAAGCCGCCCTCTCATTTATCGACGATGACTGCATCCTCGGCGTGGGCACCGGCAGTACGGTAAATTGCCTGATTGATGCCTTATCCGAAAGCGGTATTCGCATTGAGGCGGCCGTATCGTCATCTGAAGAAAGCACCCACCGGTTACAGGAAATCGGCGTTAAAGTTGTTGATCTCAACACCGCCGGTCCGCTGGATTTATATATAGACGGCGCCGATGAGT
>JADFVZ010000091.1 GCA_015222805.1 Pseudomonadota bacterium | reverse complement strand
TTTTTGCAATAAGGGGTTTTTTGCAGGAAAAGGGGTTTTTTTGCAGTGAGTGAATCAGGGGGCAGGAAGGGGTTTCTGCGGGTTCAAGTGGAGTAAGCAAGGGGCGCAGGTTCGTGGGGTAATCTGTGAGGGGTCTAGTGACAGTATTAATTCTTCTGTTGGGGAAAGTGGTGAAAATCAATGAATTTATCCATAGAAAGAGATGGGACCGGTATTATCAGAAACGGATAACCCCATCTTGAAAATACCCGGGTTGGTTGGCCCAATCTGCCGGGGTGCTACACAATATTTACGTAACGAATAGTCAATAAATGCGAGCGGGGAGCGGGGAATTGGCGTGCCAGGATGGTGCGCCTTTTCTATTTTCGGTATAATTTGCGCCTTGAATCCCTGCTTTATCAATAAAGCTGTTTGCATTATTTCCGGAGTATTCCATGCGTAGTCATCTTTGCGGTGAAGTCACCGAACAACTTGCCGATCAATCTGTCACTTTATGCGGTTGGGTAGATCGTTCTCGGGACCTCGGCGGCCTGGTTTTTGTCAGCCTGCGGGATTATCGCGGGATTATCCAGGTGGTTGTAGATCCTGATAATAAGGCGGCTTTTGAAGTGGCAACAACTTTGCGCAATGAGTTTTGTGTGCGCATCAGCGGTCAGGTCAGGATGCGCCCGCAACAGCAGTGGAATGAAGACATGGCAACCGGCAAGGTCGAAATCCTCGCCGATACGGTAGAAATCCTCAACACTGCAGCGCCGATACCGATGCTGATGAATGATAATGACGGTGAAGATATCCGCCTGAAATACCGTTACCTGGATATGCGTCGTCCGCGCATGCAGCACAATATGCGTATTCGTGCCGCCCTCTATAAAGCCATTCGCACCCATCTGGATAATCAGGATTTCTGTGAGTTTGAAACTCCGATTTTAACCAAGGCGACCCCTGAGGGCGCGCGTGATTACCTGGTGCCAAGCCGGGTTCATGATGGCCAGTTTTATGCTTTACCGCAATCACCACAGTTGTTTAAGCAGTTGTTTATGATGTCGGGCATGGACCGCTATTACCAGATCGCCCGCTGTTTCCGTGATGAAGATTTACGTGCGGATCGCCAGCCGGAGTTCACCCAGTTGGATATGGAAATGTCTTTTGTCACCGAGCAGGATGTCCAGGACATCGCTGAAAACATGATGCGGGATGTTTTCAAGCAGGTACTTGATGTTAAGCTGGATACACAATTCCCACGCCTGACCTTCCATGATGCTATGGATAAATACGGTTCGGATAAACCGGATTTGCGTAATCCGATGGAATTGATAAGTGTCGATGAAGCGGTTAAAGATGTTGAATTCAAAGTCTTCTCCGGGCCTGCAAATGATCCGCAAGGTCGGGTTGCCGTTTTGCGGGTGCCGGGTGGTGCAGTCTTCTCGCGCAAACAGATAGACAATTACACCCAGTTGGTGGCTAAGTACGGTGGCAGGGGCCTGGCATGGATTAAAGTCAAAGATCTTGATGCCGGTCGTGAAGGCATACAGTCGCCGATTGCCAAATTCCTTGATGATACCGCGCTGCAAACTATCCTCGAGGAGTCATCTGCTGCCAGCGGCGATATCCTCTTCTTCGGTGCCGGTGAGTGGCTGGTGGTTTCAACCTTCATGGGCGCCCTGCGCCTGGCCTGTGGCAAAGACCTTGAGTTAGTCGAAGATAGCTGGAAACCCCTATGGGTAACGGACTTCCCTATGTTTGAATGGGATGAAGAAGCTGGCCGGTATTTTGCCATGCATCACCCGTTTACCTCCGCTCGGGCTGGCAGCATTGAAGAGTTGAAAAAGGCAGCTGGAAAAGCCATTTCCAGCGGTTATGACATGGTTCTGAACGGTTCCGAAATTGGTGGCGGTTCAATCCGTATCCATAAACCGGAAATGCAACAGGCAGTGTTTGAGTTGTTGGGTATCGGTGAGCAAGAAGCCGAGGATAAATTTGGTTTCCTGCTCGAAGCCCTGAAATATGGTTGCCCGCCGCATGGTGGAATTGCTTTCGGCATCGACCGTATGGTTGCATTAATGACCGGGGAGAATTCTATCCGCGATGTGATTGCTTATCCGAAGACCACATCTGCCCAGTGTTTGCTGACATCGGCTCCATCAGCAGTAGATGCTGTAGCGTTGGATGAATTGCATATAAATGTAATTCCAAAACCCGCGAAGCGCACGGAGTAGGGTGTCGTTAGCCGCAGGCGTAACGCACCGGCAGGTGAGTTTATTTTATGCCTCGGATAATGCAAGCTCCCGCTGCGTTCGTAAGCTTGAGGCACCCTACTCCCGGGCAAATACGAGCTTGTTGTTTATCCGGGTTACTCTGCTTTTTATCGGTGTATTTAAAGCCTGTTTAAAGCCCAGGTTATTTAGCCACGGATCAACAATCTGTTTTTCTTCGGCATTTAATCCCTGGTAATAATCAACCGGCCGCTGCCACATCCAGATCGAATACGGGATCAGGGCGCGCTCTTCGCTTATCCCGCCAACGGTGAACTGGTGAGTACCAATTGAACGTGGAATATCTTCCCCTGGATGCTGTTGACGCCATTTCTCCAGTTCTGTTGCCGTATCCAGCAACACCGGGATTTGTTCCTGAGCCATACGTTTTAGTACTGGAGCTAAAGTTTCGGGGATTTGGTCATCCGCAGCAAATTCGCCATTTGCGGTATTCTCAGAAATCATCCGTTCGACCCAACTGGCAACATTTGGGGCAATGTTACGCATCATCTCACCGGGGTAGGGATCACGGTATAGATGTGCGTACAAGGGTGCGATTAAGCCAAAGTCGCCAATAGAAGGCCTGCTCCCCAGTAAAAAATCATAAGTTTTAAAATGCCTGTCCAGGTCGGTTAACAACTGGATATAACTGGCTTCAATAGCAGCTGTTGATTTTTCGGTTATCCCGAGCATTGGTAAAAACCCGCGAAATTTGTTGCCTATTTTTTTGCCAAGAAATTTCTGTACAAAACCGGGCCAGCCGGGAATCAGGGTTTTTCCGAATTCCCCATAAACAAATTCAAGGTTATCCTCGGGATAATTCCAGCGGTAATGCATGGCCGGAATCAACAGCCATTCATCACCAAAGACCTCCAGTAACATTGTCGCAAGACATTGTTTCGGTGTTTGCGGGTAAACAGGATCATCGGGGAACTGCTGCTCCAGGTAATCAATAATTACCGTCGTATCCTGAAGGACTTTATCATCGGGTGTCTGTAAAACCGGAATATAGCGGACTCCGCTGCGGGGTACGATGAATTGTTTATAGGCTTTTATATCAGATAGTCTCTCCACATGCGGAATGCCTTTTTTACGCAGGTAAGAGCGTGCTTTTCCGGAGTAAAGGGAGAACTCAGCGCCGTACATGACATAGCGGTCTTTGATGGCCGGGTATTTATTCTTCATTAATATTATTTCCCTGTTGATCTGTTGATTCAGGCCGGGTTGCTGCATAGTAACTTACGAATATAGCGTAATATGAGCTGATGACAACTGTAATTCATTCTAAGCTTGGACATGTTGTACTTTTACACGGCCTGTTTCATCGTGGCGCTGCCATGGCGGTGCTTAGCCAGCGACTGCAAAACAAAGGTTTTACTACCTCTGTATTTTCCTATCCCAGCCGTCACCGCGAGTTGGCGGCACAGGCAAATGCCCTGCGGGAGTTCATTGAAACTCAAAAACTTACAGGTCCTGGTCCACTGCACTTTATAGGTCACAGCCTGGGTGGCCTGGTCATAATGACACTGCTGGATAAATACAGCCGGGATCTCCCCTCGGGTCGGGTAGTATTGCTGGGTTCACCGGTACGCGGCAGTAGTAAGGCGAGGAAATTCAGCAGCAAAAAAATTGGCCGTGCCCTGCTGGGGCCCGCCCGTCACGGCCTTAAAGCCGGTTCAGCTGTAAAGGCGAACCGGGATGTGGGTGTGATCGCCGGGATTGGCAGTAAAGGCGTAGGCCGTTTGCTGGGAGCTATGCCGGACCCCAATGACGGCACGGTAAGTGTTCCTGAAACCCATGTTGAAGGCGCAATGGATTCATTACTTTTGCCGGTCAGCCATTTTGGTCTGCTGCTGTCGCCACGAGTGGCTCGTGAATGTACATCTTTTCTGAAATCCGGGTGTTTTGATTCATCTATTCCGAATGCCGGTTAATCCTCTCCTGTGTTAATATAAGCAAAATTTTTCAGGGGTGATTTTGATACTCCGGTACTGACTTAACAGGAAGAAACGGCATGGCAGGTCATAGTAAATGGGCGAATATCCAGCACCGTAAAAAGGCCCAGGATCAAAAACGCGGCAAGGTGTTTACCCGCTGTATTCGTGAAATCAGTGTAGCTGCCCGCGAGGCTGGTGGTGATCCCGATTCAAATCCGCGCCTGCGCCTGGCCATCGACAAAGCCTTTGCAGCCAATATGCCTAAAGATACGGTAGAGCGCGCGATCCAGAAAGCCACGGGTACACTTGAAGGTGTGGTCTACGAAGAGCTGATTTATGAAGGCTATGCACCGGGTGGAGTAGCCGTACTGGTCGAGTGTTTGACCGATAATCGTAACCGTACAGTAGCTGAAGTTCGACATGCGTTTACAAAATATGGCGGTAATCTTGGAACTGATGGTTCTGTTGCCTACCTGTTTTCCAAGATCGGTGTGCTCAACTACCCTCCGGGTGCAGATGAGGACAGCATAATGGAAGCTGCACTGGAGGCGGGTGCTGATGATGTGGTCACTGCGGATGATGGTTCGGTTGAAGTTATCACTGATCCCGCCAGTTTTACCGCCGTTGTGGCGGCAATGAAAGAGGCAGGCCAGGAAGCAGACAATGCTGAAGTCATAATGCGCGCATCCCTGGAAGTTGAAATGGATGTTGATACAGGCGCCAAAGTACTTAAATTCCTGGATGCACTGGAAGACCTGGACGATACCCAGGAGGTTTATTCCAATGCGGATATCCCAGAGGAAGCATACGAGTAAATCCATCAATGCTAATACTCGGAATTGATCCTGGCTCAGTTAAAACCGGTTACGGGCTGATTGAGTGCCAGGGCCAGAAAATCCGGGCTATCAGCTATGGCGTTATCAAAGCGGGCAGCGGCGATTTTCCGGGCCGCTTGAAGATTATTTTCCAGGCCGTTAGTCAGTTGATTTCAGAATACAAGCCGGATGAGTTTGCGATTGAAAGTGTCTTTGTCAGTAAAAATGCTGCCTCGGCATTAAAGCTGGGACAGGCCCGTGGGGCTGCAATCTGTGCTGCTGTAAATGTTGATTTACCGGTCGGGGAATACGCACCGCGTGAAATCAAACAGGTCTTAGTGGGTAAGGGCAGTGCGGAAAAATCCCAGGTGGCGCATATGGTCAGCCTGTTGCTTGGAATTACCGAAAAAATACCGGAAGATGCAGCGGATGCATTGGCAATCGCGCTTTGTCATCAGCATTCATCCACTGGTCAGGATCGCCTGGCAAAGGCTATCGGTAAAGAGCATCCTGGAATTAACTTACGTAAAGTCGGGAGAAGACGTCGATGATTGGTCGTATCACTGGAATCCTTGTAGCAAAAACCCCACCCTTAATTATGGTGGATGTGAACGGTCTCGGTTATGAGATTGAAGCACCCATGTCAGTTTTTTATAATTTACCGGCAGTGGGCGAAAAGGTCATGCTGGTGACCCACCTGCAGATTAAGGATGATGCACATACCCTGTTTGGGTTTTCTGATGAAGCTGAGCGGGTTCTGTTCCGGCAACTGCTGAAAATTTCCGGTATCGGTGCCAAAATTGCCCTGAACATCCTCTCCGGTATCTCACCGCAGGAGCTGGCGGTGCTGGTTGCTGAGGGCAACGCCATTGCCCTGACCCGTCTGCCCGGGATTGGTAAGAAAACCGCAGAACGGTTGATTATTGAATTGCGCGACAAGCTCGATGGGATCCCGATGTCCACCCCGGATATCGACGGTGAATCTGCCAGCAGCAATCCACAGTCTGAAGCTATCCAGGCGCTGACCGCATTGGGTTATCGCGCGGCTGATGTTGGCCCGATGGTACGGCGAGTGGCAAAAGAGGGGATGCCGGTAGAAGATATTATCCGCCATGCCCTGCAGGCACGATTAAACAACTAGCAGTAATTGCCCTGGAAAACAAATAGTAGAGCGTCATCCCGGGGCTGCGAATAGTAACAACGTCATGCCGGACTTGATCCGGTACCGGGACCTCCACACGCTGCCGTGAACTGTATAGGGGAATACAGGCCTAAGACTGCTTCAAAACTACCAAAGTCTATCCAACACATATACTTCGAAGGCAAAACTCTCCTATAATGTGTGGCTATGAGCCACGACTTCGATGATGCAATCACAGATGCGGATTCCCGCGTAATCAGCCCGCTTGAAAGTGCGGACGAGCGTGTAATCGACAACAACCTGCGGCCAACCAGTATGGATGAGTACGTCGGTCAACCGGCGATGAAAGAAAAACTGGCTATTTATATCGAAGCAGCCCGCCTACGTCAGGAATCCCTCGACCACGTATTGATTTTTGGTCCCCCGGGACTGGGGAAAACTACCATTGCCCACGTTATCGCCAATGAAATGGGAGTTAACCTGCGCTCAACTTCCGGTCCGGTACTGGAACGAGCCGGTGATCTCGCGGCCCTGCTGACAAATCTTGAAGCCGGTGATGTTTTGTTTATTGACGAAATCCATCGCCTGCCGCCAGTGGTTGAAGAAGTACTCTACCCGGCTATGGAAGACTACCAGCTGGACATTATGATCGGTGAAGGACCGGCTGCCCGCTCTATCAAACTTGATTTACCGCGCTTTACTTTAATTGGCGCAACCACCCGTGCAGGCCTGTTGACCTCCCCCTTACGCGATCGTTTCGGAATTGTTGAGCGCCTTGAGTTTTATAGTGATGTCGAACTTGGATCCATCGTCGGCCGCTCAGCAGGCATCCTCGATATAGCCGCCGATGATGATGGTGCTTATGAAATTGCCCGGCGTTCGCGCGGTACTCCAAGAATTGCCAATCGTTTACTGCGACGGGTACGGGATTATGCGCAGGTGAAAGCTGACGGGCATATCGACAAAGACATCGCCGTTGCGGCCATGAAGATGTTGAAGGTGGATGACCAGGGCTTTGACAGCATGGATCGTCGGCTGCTGCATATTATTATTCATAATTTTGATGGTGGACCTGTGGGAGTCGATTCCCTGGCAGCGGCTTTGAGTGAAGAACGGGGTACGGTTGAAGATGTACTCGAACCCTACCTGATCCAACAAGGCTATATTATGCGCACATCGCGCGGACGCATGGCCACTTCAAATGCCTGGCGCCATTTGGGCCTGGTGCCGCCACGCTCAGCAGTTTCTGCGGAAGATGATCTATTTGATTGATTTTTACCATTATTATTACGCTCGTCAGATTATTGCCACATTGAGGCCCGACTATGTCTGAATTCTCCTGGAAAATTCGTGTCTACTACGAAGATACTGATGCCGGTGGTGTGATGTATCACAGCCAATATTTGAACTTTTTCGAACGCGCGCGGACGGAATGGTTACGGGTCCGAAATATTAACCAGTCACGACTGGCAGATGAGGAAGGCCTGATTTTCGTTGTTCGCAACATGGAAGTAGAATTTATCAAACCTGCACGCCTTGATGATGAACTAATTGTTAGCGTTACCCTCGATCATATGGGGGCAGCCTCGTTGCTGCTATCACAGACAATGAACCGGGCTTCTGACCAGCTCCTGCTGGCAAGTGCCAACGTACGTGCGGCCTGCCTGAGTGCCGGGGAGTTCAAACCTGCCCGAATTTCAAAAAACCTGAGGAAGGAAATTCTCCAATGAATATAGATCTATCCCTTTGGCAACTGGTTATGGATGCCAGCCTGCTGGTAAAACTGGTCATGCTGTCTTTGTTAGTTGCCTCGATCGCCTCCTGGATGGTTATTTTCCAGAAACGCCAGCTGCTGCACTCAGCCCGCCGGGCTGCTGATCGTTTTGAAGAACATTTCTGGTCAGGTGCCGATTTAACCCGGTTGTATGAGGGTATAACCAGCGGCAAGAAACAATCACAGGGCATGGAGCTTATTTTTGAAGCAGGCTTTCGTGAGTTTATGCGCATGTCACAGCAGGGAGGCATGTCGGCCAATGAAATGGTGGATGGTGCGCATCGGGCAATGCGAATTGCACTGACGCGGGAAATGGACCGGGTTGAAAACCACCTGACCTTCCTCGCAACGGTTGGCTCAACCAGTCCCTATGTGGGCCTGTTTGGTACGGTCTGGGGCATTATGTCTTCATTCCAGGGTCTGGCCAATGCCACCCAGGCGACGATTCAGTCAGTTGCTCCGGGTATTTCAGAGGCGCTGATCGCAACCGCTATGGGCCTGTTTGCCGCAATTCCTGCGGTCATCGCTTATAACCGTTACTCCAACCAGGTAGAGCGACTGGAACTGCGTTACGATAATTTTAAAGAAGAGCTCTCGACCATACTGCAGCGGCAGGCACACAATCTGGCGAAGAGTGAACTGGCAAGCACCGGCGAATTCTAATGGCAACCCAGTATGAAATTCGCAAACGCCGACGGCCTATAGCCGAGATTAATGTGGTGCCCTATATTGATGTGATGCTGGTGCTGCTGATAATTTTTATGATTACCGCACCGCTGTTGAACCTGGGTGTGCAGGTTGATTTACCCTCCGCCGATGCAGAACCCATGCAGATTGATGCGGAAAACATACCCCTGATTATTACGGTAATGGAAAGTGGCGAGCTGTATTTAAACGCAGCCGGTGATGATGCCGGCCTGGTCACTGCTGAAGAACTGATTAAACAGGTTTCGGTGTTCGTACGCAGGAATCCTAACATTGAAGTGCTGGTCGCTGGTGATGAAAGGACAGGCTACGGCAAAATATACCAGACCATGGTGCTGCTGCAGCAAGCCGGGGTCAGCAAAGTTGGTTTGATGGGCGATCCACAGGGCAAGGGTTAAGGTAAGTCCGTCGGTGTATATCAACAAGTGCAGCAAGGCATGAATCGGGATTTTGTTAAACCGTTCCTGCTGGCCATCCTGATTCATTTCGGGTTGCTGGCGCTGATGATTATGGGTACCTGGAACTGGCAAAAGTTCCAGAAACCCCGGCTGGCTGGCTTGAATATAGAAGCGGTGGTAATCAACCAAACTGATTTAAACCAACAGATTGAGCAGATTAAAAAACAGGAAAAAACCCGTAAACAGCATGATGATGCCGTTGCCAAACGCCAGCAGCAGCTGGCTGCCCAGAAAGAGCGGGAAAAGCAGCAGGTCCAGGATGCAGATAAACGCCAGAAGGTGCTGGCCGAGCAACGCCGCCAGGCCGATCTGGAAAAACAACACCAGGCGGAGGCTGATAAAAAACGCCAGGCTGATCTCGATCGCCAACGCAAGGCCCAGGATGAACTGGTTAGGAAACAGCAGGCCGAACTCAATGCGATTCGAAAACAACGGGAAGATCAACAACAAAAAATTGATAAGGAAAACAAAAAACTGCGAGAGCTGGCTGCAGCCAGAAAAGCCCGCGAGAAAGCTGCTGCTGATAAACGTATGCGCGATCAGCTGAATGCAGAAGCTAATGCTCTGGCTCAGGCTGAAGTACTGGGAACATTGGCAGATCAATATGTACTTGAGATTACCAATTCGGTAACCCGTAACTGGTACCGGCCACCGACAGCCCAGACCGGGTTGCGCTGTCGGCTGCAAGTGCAGCAGATCCCGGGCGGTGAAGTGATTAAAGCCGATGTGATTAAGTCACAATGCAATGCGGATGAAGCCACCCAGCGTTCAATTATTGCTGCGGTAATGCGTGCAGGGGTACTCCCATACCGGGGTTTCGAGAAAGTGTTCGAGCGCGAAATAGAATTTGAATTTAAGTATGACGGTGAATAAATGAACAAACAGCGTATTTTGATGCGAAGCAGTTCCTACAGGCAAATCTACTGGTTCTGTATAACTTTTCTGGCTCTTTGGTTGCTAGCCCCCTATGCCCAGGCCAAACTGGAAATTGAGATACTGGAAGGAGTTTCCGGTGCGATTCCGATTGCTATCGTGCCGTTAAAATGGGAGGCAACAACTCCGCCGCCACTGACTTTACCCAATACGGTGGTTGCTGATGATCTTTACCGCTCAGGTTTGTTCAGTCCCATGCCGGCGGAAGATATTATCGCTGTGCCAGCCACGGGTGAAGAGATTCGATTTGCGGCATGGCAGGCGTTAAAAAACGATTATATTGTGGTTGGCAGGATTACCGGTGATGTAGTCGATGGCTATGAAGTCAGTTTTGAGCTATTTGATATCCATACCCAGCAACGCCTGCTGGCACAGGTAATGCCGATTAAACCCGGGGACCTGCGTTATGCAGCCCACCGTATAGCCGATGCTGTTTACGAGCGCATCATCGGCAAGCCCGGTGCCTTTGCTACCCGCATTGCCTATATCACTGCTACCGGTACCGGAGATAATATTGAATTCCAGTTAATGGTTGCCGATGCCGATGGCTTTTCACCCCAGGCGATAGCAACATCACCGGAGCCCTTGCTGTCACCGGCATGGTCGCCTGATGGCAACCGTATAGCCTATGTTTCGTTCGAGAAAGGCAACTCCGCAATTTACATCCAGAATATTCTCACTGGATCGCGCCAGCTTATTTCTTCATTCAAGGGCATTAACGGCGCACCATCGTTTTCCCCGGATGGCAGCAGGCTGGCCATGTCATTGTCAAAGTCCGGTAATTCCGAAATCTACCTGCACAAACTGGGCACCCGGGATTTCAGTAGACTGACCAACCACTGGGGGATTGATACAGAGCCGGTTTGGGGCCCGAATGGCCGTTATATCTACTTTACCTCCGACCGTGCCGGGCGCCCGCAGATTTATCGGATACTGGTTGCAGGCGGCAGTCCGGAACGTATCAGTTGGGAAGGGGAATACAATGCCCGCGCCAGTGTGTCGATTGACAGCAAACAAATAGCCATGGTGCAGGGAAACAAAAATCGATATCGTATAGCCATCCAGGATCTTGAAAGCAATCGGCTGATTGTCGTGTCTAATGGAATATTGGATGAATCACCAAGTTTTGCCCCAAACGGCAGCATGATACTGTATGCTTCCAAAGAAGACGGTAAAGGTGTTTTGTCAGCGGTGTCGGTCGATGGACGGGTAAAGCAGCGATTAGTCCTTTCTGAAGGTGATGTGCGTGAACCTGCCTGGTCGCCGGTTATTCAATAAATTTGTAAAACTCAGTTATCAATATTACTTAAAAGGAATTTAACATGAACAGTATGACAAAGATTTTGCTGACATTAATGCTGGTTATGGGCCTGGCAGCCTGTAAAAAAGATGAAGTCAAGGATGATGTAGATTCAGCAACCATTGTGGACAATACAGATGCAAATGATGTGACTACTACTGCTGCTGTTAATCCACGCAATCATACTGATGCACGCAACCTCGATAACCCTGAAAGCCTGCTCTCAAAACGGGTCATTTATTTTGATTACGATCAGTCTACGGTTCGTGCAGAATTTCGCCCTGTAGTAGCAGCCCATGCAGAATATGTTGCTGCCAATGCCAGCGCCAGCGTAACCCTTGAAGGACACGCCGATGAGCGCGGTAGCCGTGAATACAATCTTGCACTGGGTGAGCGCCGCGGCAACTCAGTCAGCGGCCTGTTTTCAGCCCAGGGCGTGCGCGGTTCTCAGCTAACTGTAGTCAGCTATGGTGAAGAGCGTCCGATTTGCCGTGAAACCAGCGATTCATGTTGGGGTCGTAACCGTCGGGTCGAAATCGTTTATACCGCCCGCTAAACCTGATAAAAGTATCTGGGGCCCGGGTAAATACCCGGGCCCGGTATGATCGGCCTGTACCTGCCGGGGAACTGATTCCAGTTTCTGAAATCGAATTGAAAACATCCTGCCAAGAGTCGTAACTACCGATGAAATATTACAAACCCAGTATCATTATTATTTTCAGCTTGTTCCTCAGCAGTTCCGTAAATGCCCAGGCAGACCAGGGTTTTGTTGCTGACCTGGTGTATCAGGTACAACAGTTGCAGGAGGAGGTCAGGCAGCTCCGGGGCCAGGTTGAACAGCAGTCGCATGAACTGGATAACCTTAAGTCCCGTCAGCGTGATCAATACCTGGACCTGGATTCCCGTCTAGGGGAATTACAGAAGAGCTCGGCCGGTATAGCGACGCCTGCTGCAATAAACCCCTCGGAAATAGTAGCTGTTGATACACAAGTTGGTGCAGTCGTGACGACAGGTAGCGTTATTAATACCCCTGCATTGGATAGTGCTGCAGTCGCTCTCCCAGGAAATCAAACTGTAGCAGTAGAAGCCCCGGCGATTGATGATAAAACCGCATATCAACAGGCTTTTACCCACCTTAAAGAGCTCCGTTACACAGAAGCCGCTGAAAGTTTTTATGCTTTTCTGGAAACTTATCCTGACAGCCCGCTGGCGGGAAACGCAGAGTACTGGTTGGGTGAGTCGTATTATGTAACCCGGAATTACGATTTTGCTCTTGAGTCCTTTCAGCGCTTACTGGAAAAATACCCGGACAGTAAGAAAGTCCCGGATGCCTGGTTGAAAACTGGCTACACATATTATGAAATGGGTGAATATCAAAAAGCTGCTGATACCCTTGAACGGGTTAAACAGCAGTACCCAGATACCACCCTGGCGAAACTGGCTGACAGCCGTTTAAAAACCATGCGGCTGGAAAACACCACCAGCCAGTAGGTCCCGGATGTAGGGTGCGTTAAGCTTGCGAATGCACCGGAATTTTCCGGTTATCCGAACCCGCCGGTGCGTTACGCTTTGCTAACGACACCCTACGAAATAATAAACAGAGATCTGATTCGCCAGCTGATGAGCAAACCTGAAAACACACAAATTCAACGCGTACCTGCAAATCGCGATGGCTACCTGAAAATTACCGAGATTTTTCTTTCCCTGCAGGGTGAGGCTAGAGGCAGTGGTTTTCCGACAAGTTTCATTCGCCTGACAGGCTGCCCCCTGCGCTGTACCTATTGTGACAGCGAGTATGCTTTTTTCGGCGGGCAGTGGCAGAGTTTTGAAGAAATCCTGGCCAGGGTAAAAGACAACGGAGTAAGCCATGTGTGTGTGACCGGTGGTGAGCCGTTGGCCCAAAAGCGCTGTTTACAGTTATTAACCCTGCTCTGCGATGCCGGTTACAGGGTTTCGCTGGAAACCTCCGGAGCAATCGATATCAGTACAGTTGACACCCGGGTAAGCAAGGTGGTGGACCTGAAAACCCCAGATTCAGGGGAGTGTGAACGCAACCTTTGGTCGAATTTGGAATATATTACAGCCAGTGATCAGATTAAATTTGTAATCAACTCGCGTGGTGATTTTGACTGGGCTGTAGAGCAATTGCATAAATATGAACTGAACACGTTAACCGAGGTATTGTTTTCACCCGTTTGGTCAACAGTTAATCCAACCCAGCTGGCCGACTGGATAATTGCTGATCGTGTACCCGTACGCTTCCAGTTACAACTACATAAAATCCTCTGGGGCGATGAGCCTGGCCGCTAACAATAACTGAATATAGATTATGTCTGAAAATTCCAGTTCAAATACAAGGGCAAAAGCCGTCATCCTGCTCTCAGGGGGACTGGATTCTGCGACCTGCCTGGCTATTGCTGCAAGCGAGGGCTACGATTGTTATTGTCTCTCTGTCGATTATGGCCAACGCCACAGTGCTGAGCTGGATGCGGCCAGGCGCATTGCCGAAAGGCAGTCCGCCGCCTGTCATAAGGTGGTGCAAATGGATCTCAGGGCAATCGGTGGCTCTGCTCTAACCGATGACACAATTTCTGTTCCTGTTGAAGAAACAGATGGCATCCCCTCGACTTATGTGCCGGCCAGGAACACGATCATGTTATCGCTGGCCATGGGTTGGGCTGAAGTATTGGGAGCCGGGGCGATTTATGCGGGTGTTAACGCGGTTGATTATTCCGGTTATCCAGATTGTCGTCCGGAGTTTATTGCCGCTTTTCAGCAGCTCGCGAACCTGGCAACGAAAACTGCGGTGGAAGGCCAGCATATAAGTATCGAAACCCCTTTGATTACAATGACAAAAGCAGAAATTATTTCTACAGGCTGTCGTCTGGGTGTGGATTATTCCCTCACGGTTTCCTGCTATCAGGCTGATTCAAGGGGGCGGGCCTGTGGTGTTTGTGATTCCTGCCGCATCCGCAAACAGGGTTTTGGTGATGCCCTGATGGCTGATCCTACAGCTTATTTTTAGATGAGGAACCTCTGTTGCTCCTGCTGGATCTTAATCTGCTGTGCGTAGATAAATTAGAGCTTCCGGATTTTCTCAACCTGTTGTTTCAGTTCCCGGACTTCCTCTTCAAGTATTGACAGCTTCTGGGCGAGCATTCTTTTTTTCAGTTCATTTATTGAACCATTTATACTCAATTGCAAAATCAGCAGGTATGCAACGACAATGGATGTCAGGAATATTGCATTGACTGGCAGTTCGATACCAATCAGCCTGGTGAAATACAAAGTTACACTGGGGAACAGCGCAAAGAGTAAATTCATTGTTCCCAGGAACAACCAAAGAAGGGAATGCTTCAGTTGCAATTGACCAGAGCGAACTCCTCGAATAACAATTATCAACAACAACAGGGCTGCCAGGATAATTGTGAATTGTAGTTTAAGCGATATCATCTATTGCATTTTCTTCCCTGAAACAGGATCAGCGCCAGGCTTACTTTAATGAAGTAGTAAAGACTGTCAAATGTAGTGATTCTGCTTTTTCCGGCAAGTCTTGGGCGCATACTGGTCGGAATTTCAATAATTCTTCCATTGCATTGCTTGACCCGCTGGATTGCTTCCGGCTCAGGGTAGTCATAAGGATAATATTCAGCAAACCATTTGATGGCTTTTTTATTGCAACTGATAAAACCCGAGGTTGGATCATAAATTAATTGACCTGTGAGCAGTTTCAGTAAACTGCGCAGATAGTAAATACCCATGCGTCTGGCAAAAGTTGAGGTGTAGCCAATGTCATGTTTTTTAAGGAAGCGTGAACCGATAATCATATCTGCGCTGTCTTCCCGTAGCGCATTCAAGTGCGCAGGAATATCTGCAGGTGGGTGCTGGCCATCACCATCAAGACGGATAACAGCATCATAATTATATTTCAATGCCCACTGGAAACCAGTCTGGACAGTGGCCCCGATACCGGTGTTATAAGGCAGGTTCAATACTTTTACATGTTTGCGTGAGCGAATTACTTCCAGGGAGTCATCGGTTGAACCATCATTAATTACCAGTACATCAAGGTGGCTGTGTAACTTGTGAATTTCATCCAGTAATTGGCCGATAGAGGCTGATTCGTTATGGCAGGGGATAAGGATTAGTACACGCATCATTCGGAGGATCATTTACCGCTGGATCGTATAGATTGTATAGAGTTTAGAGTCGACTACCTGATTAATCAACTGTTCATCCTTCAGTTTCTGGATATTTGGGTATCCGCCCCCATCTGGAAGTTTTTTTACCAGCAGGATGCTGGCTTCTGATTTTCTGACTTTATTTCTAAGGGACTGATATTTTCCCCTGAAAACATCGATTTCTATCCGGTCCTTTAACCTTGGCGCCCAGGCTAACGGTTGTACATTGGTTAACAGGATAAAGTTTTCAGGCATTCCGGGTGGTGTGCGCTCAAACATCGGGCGCAAGGACGGCGGGATAACTTCATTCCGACTATTGTTGTTGATTATTTGTAACTTCTCATCTCCCTGTATAACCAGGGGGATCAAGCTCAGTAGCGGGAGAATTATTAGAATTGGTTTTAACAGGCTGAGACCCCGAGGATGGATATTCATCCCGCTGATTTCCTCCCGGCCTGGTGTATTCCTGTCTCTAAAAGCGGCCATTACCTTGCAAATTAAGGCATCCAGGCCAATCGTGGCAGCGAAAATCACCAGGATTATTGACCAGTAAAAATTCCTGATGTCATAAGATGTAAATAATATCCAGATCAGAAAACCAGTCGAGGCGATGACGAGGCTTAATATTTGTAACAGCCGCAGTCGCGGGGTGGACAGGTAAATTCCGATAAACAGGAACAACCCCAGTGGCAGGGTTATTGTCAGGGGTAAATAGCTATAAGCCAGGTTGAGGGCATGGGGTATTAATTCACTGCCGTTGGCAGCGTTTTCCGCGACCCTTCTCAGGCTGAGGAACCCTGCTGGAATTTGCCCGATATCGTTGTAGTAAAGAAAGAAAACCATAAAGCTGAAGGGTAAAGCAACTGCTACTAACGC
>JADFVZ010000090.1 GCA_015222805.1 Pseudomonadota bacterium | reverse complement strand
TCCAGTGCCGGTATAGCTCAGCTGGTAGAGCAACTGATTTGTAATCAGTAGGTCCCGAGTTCAAATCTTGGTGCCGGCACCATCAATTCAGAGATCAAACTCGACACGGCATCACAATTGGAGCGAGTTCTCCACTAAGCCAACAAAGTAGTTTGCTCCCAGCCCAAGAATGTCATCATTAAAGTCATAGTGCGGGTTATGAACCATGCAGCCACCGGCTTCACCTTCACCATTGCCGATGAGGATATAAGCCCCGGGTCTGGCTTGCAGCATGTACGCAAAGTCCTCGGATGCCATCACGGGCTCTCTATCTGATTCGACGCAGTGTTGACCAACCAGGTCGGCAGCCACATCTGCACAATAGGCCGTCTTCTCCTGATTATTGACGAGTACTGGATACCGAACCTGGTAGTCGAATGTGCTGCTAACACCATGCCGCGTGCTGATAGCGTTGACAACAGCCCGCATCCCGGCCTTAATCCGGTCGTTGGTATTGTCGTCAAAACAGCGGACAGACCCACCAATGGTGGCTGTTTCAGGAATCGTGTTTGAAGCCTCGCCCGCATTGAACATGGTGACTTCCATATTAACCGGTATATCCGCCTGAATGGCCTCTCTTACCTGTGTCCATCCCGTCAGTATATCGTTGCCGATCATGATAGGGTTTTTAGCAAGATGTGGCATAGCAGAGTGCCCACCCTGACCCTGGATTACACACTCAAACGTGGCAAAGCCTGCCATCATGGGGCCGGCACAAATGGAAAAGTGACCTACGGCCAGGCCGGGAAGATTGTGAAGCCCATAGACAGCATCAGCTGGAAAGCGCTGAAACAACCCTTCATCAATCATACGTCGTCCGCCGCCTTCATTCTCCTCAGCAGGTTGAAAAATAAAGTAGACAGTGCCATCGAAAACACCTTTGTCTGCCAGGTAACATGCAGCACCAAGCAGCATCGCAGTATGCCCGTCATGCCCGCAAGCATGCATTTTTCCATCAATCTCAGATTTGTGCTCGAAGTCATTCAACTCCTGGACCTGCAGCGCATCCATGTCGGCACGCAAAGCGAGAGATCGTTCTGAGGACCCCTTGCGAAGCACGCCAACAACACCGGTGTCTGCAATCCCTTCGTGGGCTTCTATCCCGCGCGCCCGTAATGTGCGAGCAACGAGTTCGGCTGTGTGGTATTCGGTGAATGCGATCTCTGGATGCCGGTGTATTTGGTGGCGCCATTGCCGCATCTGCTGGATAAGCAGTCCAAGATCTTTCATCTTATTTTTATCAGGCATGATCTTTTGATTGTATCGAATAGCCACTGCATAACAAGCCCTCGCCATCATTTGCAGCTGTATGGTACGTTCACCATGCGTAGGGCTTGTAGAACTCTAACTTGTTGTTTATTCGCGTCTTGCCTATACTGCAAAGGCTTTTTAATCACTAGCTTAAGGATTTCAATGTCACCAACAGGTTTCGAAAGTCAGAACTTGTCGTTACCGGATATTGAACCTGTTGAGATTGATACGCTTCTGGCGAACCCCGCCTTTCTGGCTGAAAACAAAGGGCTGGCCGACAACCGCAAAAGCTGTTTCAGTGGAATTGATAATGTTGAACAGCCGATGTCCTTCTCCAGTTTTGATGATGGATTCCACATGGTCCTGGCCGACTATGTGGGGAGTGAAGATTTTGTTTGCCGTGTAAACAGTCCGAACTGGCTAAAATTTTATTTCCGCCTCGAAGGGTCTAATACGATCGTTTTTGACGGGGCCGGGGAATACCGTGCTGACGGGCCACGCTGTATGGTGATCACTCAGCCAGAGGGGCTTGAAAAAGCTGATTTTCTTGGGACAGAAGGTCATAACAGCTGGGTTACCATTTTCCTTTCACCAGATTATGTCGTCAATAAGCTGGGGGTTGACCCGGATGGGCTGCCAAAAAGTTTGGCAAAATTTCTGACTACCGGAGTTTCTGATCTCCATTGCCAGTCGCTGCAACTGAGCCTGGAGATGAAGACCATTATTGCGGAATTGATGGAAAGTCCTTATCAAGGTCCTATTCGCCGGGTTCATTCTGAAGCCAAGGCAATGGAACTTATCTGCATTATGTTACAAAACATATCTCGGGAGTTTCTTGACACAGGCAAACCCTCCGCTACTTTGTACAATTCAGCAAGGCTGGAGGAAGCACGCTCCATTCTAATGGAATCTTTCAGCAACCCACCAACATTGGCAGCCCTGGGCCGCCAGGTCGGCCTCAACCGCAGCAGGCTATCGCACGACTTCAAGACCCGGTTCGGCATGACAGTTTATGATTATGTGACCGATATCCGGATGGAGCAGGCCCGTGCAATGCTGCGCAGCCCCGGACTTTCAATCGGGCAGATTGCCGAGGTACTTGGCTATACCCACGCCCGTAATTTTTCACAGGCTTTCCGGCGCTATTTCGGAGTCTCTCCCCGAGCAGCCCGCAAACAATATTAATACTCAGCATTATTGGGTCAACGACCCTCGTATAACAAAATTACCATCGCAGACTTTTTTCAGACGCCCTCAGATTAAGTGGCCGCATGAATCTGATACTGTTTAGTTGGCAGCATGTTGGTTCCATCAATCTCAATGTTGGGATCAAAGCAGGCTTGCATCATTACTAAAACATGAGCGGGAGAAAAGTTCAGTGGGTAATATAAAATTATTTTTGCAGGGTGGGGTTACGGCAATCCTTTCAGGCTTATTGCTTGGGCCTGCGGCTGTTTTCGCGGCGGATACGGAAGATGGGGCAGGAGCCCTGGAAGAGGTCGTTGTCACCGCCCGGAAACGGACTGAATCGCTCCAGGAAGTCCCTATTTCTGTCAGCGCAATTAATAGTGCGACCATGGAAAAGCTGGGTGCAACCAAGGTCCGGGACCTGGAGCATGTGGTTCCCAACCTGGTGTTTTCCGGTTTTTGGGACACACAGTCTTCCATTGCCATACGCGGGGTAGGTGACTTTACCCGTAACATGGGTTACGAAATGCGCGTAGGCGTTTACGTTGACGGAATTTTTGCCGGTCGTTCGGGCTCTGCCAATCAGGAGCTACTGGATATTGACCGGGTTGAAGTTTTACGCGGGCCACAGGGGACCTTGTTTGGCAAGAACACCATCGCAGGTGCCATCAGCCTGACAACTCTTAAACCCAATGAAGATTTTGGCGGCTATGTTGCTGCGGAGTACGGGAATTACAACCTTCTCACCGTCAAGGGCAGTTTGAATATTCCTCTCATTGAGGACAAACTGTATTCCAAATTTTCTGTGATTCGCAGAACCCGTGATGGTTATGTAGAAAATCTGTATGCAGGCCAGAAGGATGCGGGAAGCATTGACTATCTAATCGCCCGGGCCCAGTTTCGAGCCATTTTAGGCGAGAATACAGAGGCCATTCTGACATTTGATTACAAGGACGACAGTCACGAAGCGTATCTTGGCGAGCCAAATGCGGGGATCGGCTTTGATGAAGCGCCAGAGGTGCATCAACTCAATACCTGGTTAACGCCGCTGAATGAGTCTGAAGCCTCTGCAGTTGCCTTGACTATAGACCATGAATTCTCCAGTGGTTACTCCCTGACATCTTTGACCTCTTACCGATCTACCGAGGCAGTGGCCCGTTGGGAGGAGAACCATAGTTCCCTGCGCCTGTTTGATGTCACCTTCGGTGATGATGATAGCCAGTTTTCCCAGGAACTACGTCTGTCCTCGCCTCTGGATAGCCGTTTGACTTATGTGGCCGGACTATTTTACTGGCACCAGAAAGCAGAAACGGATCGACTGGCAATTTCGGGATCAGACCTGATTCCAGGTGTGACGCTGACGGTTCCACAGACCGGCGATGTAACCACTGATTCCATCGCAGCCTTTGTCCACGGCGAGTACCATGTGAGTGATGATTTATCCATCACCGGCGGTCTTCGCTACACCAGGGAAGACAAGGATTTGAACTACTCCCAGTTGGGTGTACCACTGTTCATCGATTTTGTGGGCTTCGAAGATAAGTACTCTGACGATGCCTGGACTCCAAATATTGGCCTGTCCTATAAAGTTGATGATGACAAACTACTCTATGCGACAGTGAGCCGTGGCTTTAAGAGTGGTGGCTGGAACGCTGATTATGTAGTGACAACGGATATTGGCTTCGATGCAGAGTATGCCACCAGTTATGAGGTTGGTGCCAAGACTGAATGGATGGATAACCGGCTACGCCTGAATGTTGCCGGGTTTATCACCAAATATACCGATTACCAGGTGTTCCAGTTTGTACCCGTAGAAGGC
Organism: Pseudomonadota bacterium; assembly: GCA_015222805.1. GTDB lineage: Bacteria > Pseudomonadota > Gammaproteobacteria > Xanthomonadales > SZUA-36 > SZUA-51. The sequence continues at coordinate 2,352 of JADFVZ010000090.1, read as the reverse complement.
GGCGGGCTGATTTTCTCCCTGACCAACGCCGGTGAAGTAACAACACAAGGCTTTGAGGTCGAACTGCTGGCCCAACCGGTTAATGACCTGATACTGACCGCAAACTTCGGTTATACCGATGCGACCTTCGATAGCTTCAAGGATGCTGGTGGCGAGGGTATCGATTTTGATGGTAACCGCCTGCCTTTGGCGCCTAAAACAACCATGAGCCTGGGGGCTGAATATCATTTCGACATCAGCGATGCAGTGGGGTCTTACATTCGGGCGGACTATAGCTACAGGAGCGGAATGTTTCATAACCCCGACAATATCAAGCCGGAGTTTTACACTTCAGGTTATGGCCTGCTCAGTGCCCGGGCAGCCCTGTTGTTAAATAATTCCGGACTCGAAGTTGCCCTTTGGGGAAAGAATCTGACCGACGAAATATATGATGTCAATAAGTGGGTTACGTTCCTCGGTTCTTCCAGTTCTCAATTTGGGATGCCTCGTACCTATGGCATTGAACTAAGATACTCATTTTAAAGAAGCCTTGAGGTCAGTGTTGCCCTGTTAAAAAGCTGGGCGACCGATACGGAAGGCCTTGCTGATGAGGAGTATGACAGTGATATTTCGTGCCAATCCCTTTGCTTTGCTGATTTGTGTGATGCTCTACTTGCCCGGTCTTGCCTCTGCTGGCAAGGAGAGCAACAGAATTACCGAAGCTGAGTCGGAGCCACACAACTGGCTGGCCCACGGTCGAACTTATGCAGAGCAGCGTCACAGCCCACTTGCAGAGATCAACGCCGAAACTGTTTCACGTTTGGGCCTGGTCTGGGCTGTGGATATGGAAACAACCCGTGGGCTGGAAGCCACCCCCCTGATTGTGGATGGAGTGCTTTACACCTCGGGTAGCTGGGGCATTGTGGTGGCTATTGATGCCAGGAGTGGGAAACGGCTGTGGAAATACGACCCGAAAGTTCCCGGGCATTGGGGTCGTTATGGCTGTTGTGATGTAGTCAACCGGGGTGTTGCTTACTGGAATGGCAAAATATATGTCGCCTCTTTTGACGGCCGGCTAATTGCCATCGATGCTAAAAGTGGTCAGGAAATATGGCAGGTAAGCACCACCGATAAAACACAGCCCTATACGAGTACCGGTGCACCAAGGGTGGTCAAAGGGAAGGTCATTATAGGCAATGGCGGAGCAGAGTTTGGAGTTCGTGGTTATTTCTCAGCCTATGATGCGGCCAGTGGAAAAATGCTCTGGCGATTTTATACAGTACCAGCCAGCAACGATGGGCCACATGAAAGTCCTGCTGTTGAAAAAGCAGCTGCCACGTGGTCCAAAGATACGCCCTGGGAAGTCGGTGGTGGCGGCACTGTCTGGGATTCCATGTCGTATGACCCGGAATTGGATCTGCTGTATGTAGGTGTGGGCAATGGCACACCCTGGGGGCGGGAAATTCGCAGCCCGGGTGGCGGTGACAACCTTTATCTTTCAAGTATTCTTGCAGTTGATCCGGATGATGGCCGACTTGTCTGGCACTATCAAACCACGCCTGGAGAAAGCTGGGACTACACTGCAACGCAGCATATTCTGCTGGCTGACCTGGAACTGGATGGGCAGACCCGCAAGGTTTTGATGCAAGCACCCAAGAACGGCTTCTTTTATGTACTCGACCGGGCTACCGGCGAGCTTCTTTCTGCAGATAAATATATCGACGCCACCTGGGCCAGTCATGTAGATATGAAGACCGGTCGCCCGGTTGAAACAGGTCGTGCAGACTGGAGCAAGGGGCCAAAGATGGTCATGCCATTTGATCCCGGTGGTCATAACTGGCCTCCCATGTCATTTGATTCCGAAACCGGTCTTGTTTATGTACCGACCCATGTGGGTGGGATGCTCTATAAACCTGAGGATCAGTTTAGCTATCAGCCGGGAGCCCAGAATATCGGTATGGATTTGCCCGGCATTTTCACAACACTCATCGAGGGCGGCAGCGGCCTTGAGGAATTTGCTGTTTACGGTGAGTTGCAGGCATGGGATCCGGTGGCACGAAAAAAAGTCTGGGGAGTCATTCACCCCCGAGCCATAAATGGCGGGGTATTGACAACCGCAGGCAAGTTGGTTTTCCAGGGGACAGGAGACGGTCGGTTTGCAGCATACAGAACCGATGACGGGAAGCGCCTTTGGGAGATTGCTTTTGGCAATGGCATCCTTGGCTCCCCAGTGACTTACTCGGTTGATGGTACGCAGTACGTCAGTGTGCTGGCTGGCTGGGGTGGTGCTGCCATGATCGGCCATGATGCGGCCAAGGCCGGGCGCCTGAAATACAGCAACAATGGTTACTTGCTGACGTTTGCCCTGGGAGG
>JADFVZ010000089.1 GCA_015222805.1 Pseudomonadota bacterium | reverse complement strand
TTCGCTGATGTAATGCATGCCTTATACCCTGATTCTTCTCGCTGTCTTATTATCTCGTTATTCTGACTTTTCACACAGCCTCGAAGGCCGGAATCCAGTGGTTTAACGAGGATTTTGACGCCGCCCTTCACCGGAATACCGCATTAATGTTATTGAGGCACAAGCGTGTTGTACACTACAGTTTGAGTTGTAATGAAAATTATTTGAGGTCAGTTATTATGCGAAACCTACTCTTAGTTTTATCGACACTGTTTATTCTCAGCGCTTGCGCAGGCAGCGGTACACCAAAGGTCAAACAATCCAGCATAGACTGGGATAATGTTGCTACCCCGGAAGGTGAGAAATTATATTGCAAGAAAGAATATAAAACTGGCACACACATTAAGACCATGACCTGCCTCACCAAAGCAGAGATGGATGATGCGAGGGAAGATTCGACTGGCTTTGTTGGTAGGATAAAAGGTACTGCCCAACCGGGGTCTTCTGGTAACTGAAACTGGAGTTTAACTCGGGATACCCAGCTATCCCAGATTACTAATGTTCAATCAGGAGCGGATAAACCAGCCTGATAAGCTTGCTGCAATGCCTGTTGAAGCTTTTCATGCTCTGCCAGCTTATTAATACCCAATGTGTCCTTGGCTATGGATCGCAATGTTTTGAGGATATTTTCCTCAATCAGTTTATTGCTGAAAGCCTCAAGATCAAGTGAATCTCCTATTAAAAACTGTTTAGCTAATCCCGTTGGTTGGCTGAATATCAGTGTGGATGATTCCAGCACTTCGTATTCATAGGAATAGCGGTCAATACCGTTTTCAGTAGCTACAAGGTGAAACAGCTGATCAAGGTTTAATTGTGTGCGGGTATAACTGTCCAGGTCAACAACTGCGGAGGTCTGGTGTTCGACACCTTTAAATGAGAAGGGGATAGTAACGGTAATAGAGTTTTTCATTTTAATATGACCACAATATAGGTTGTCATGAAAACTAATCTGCCAGGAAATCTACCACAATACGATTAAAACTTTCTGCATGCTCGATCTGGCTCCAGTGGCCACATTTACCAAATGCATGCAAGTTGGCATGTTTAATCAGCGAGAAGAGCTTAAGTGAGTTACTGAAAGGAATCACCTGGTCTTCACGCCCATGGATTATTAAAGTTTGATTATCCAGTGCGGCAATCTTCTGATCCTCAATACGCATTGAATCGACCCATTGTTGACGGGGCTCTGGAAACATACTTGAAAATGATTTCTGGAAGCCCGGCCGGATAGAGGCCTGGTAACGTAATTCTGCAAGTTCATCAGTAACCAGTTCACGGTTATAGGCAAAAATATCTAGCAGGGCTTTCATGTTTGCAATGGAAGGCATGTATCCCCAGACCTTGTCAAGGCCATCGGTTATTTCAAAATCTACACCCACGCTACCCATCAGGATTAGTTTATCAACGCGTTGAGGATGCATGACTGCCAGGCCCAACGCCAGCGCACCTCCAAATGAGTTGCCGATTACAGAGACCTTTTCCAAGCCAAGGGCATCGATAAAATCAATCGCGTGCCGCACCCACAGGGCCATACCATAGTCAGCATTAACCGGACGATCAGTAAAACCAAACCCGACCATATCCGGTGCAATAACGCGATGACACACCGCCAGTGCCGGGATAGTTAACCGCCAGTTTGCCCATGCGCTAACCCCCGGTCCCGAACCATGGATCAAAAGCACGGGTGAACCTTCACCTGTATCGTGATAATTCGTTTGTATACCGCCTGTATTAATACTCAGACCTATTTCAGGATTTGATGTTGTCACAAAATGCTCTCAGATTGACAATATAATATTGATGCCGGAATATAAACTGTATCCAGAAACCGTGTTTACCACGGGATGTTGTTTCAATTCAGGATGAGTATAAGTGGTTTAAACACTTTTGTGGGTTTGTAGGTTGTAATGGTGCTTTTCTCAATCCTGCCAGTCAATCTCAGGTTTTTCCGGGAATTCACAAATTCACATCAGGTGTGCTTCTATGCGCTGTTGGTTATTTTGTTAAGGCCATAAACAATTGCGGCAGTTTTTCCGGCAGGCTTTCTACATTATCAATTACAGTGTACTGATTGCCAAATATGTCCTGTACATATTCATCTGCCCCAGGATCGAGATTAATACAGTAAGTATAGATGCCAGCCTGGTCCAGCTCCTTAACCGCTTTGGCAGTATCTTCAATCAGTAGACGATCATCATCGGTATCAATATCCGAAGGTTGCCCGTCGGTGAGGATTAATAGTAATTTTTTATCGCTTTGCTGGTGTTCCAGGTAATGTCCGGCGTGGCGCATGGCGGCTCCCATCCGGGTTGAATAACCGGCTTTTATGGCGGCGAGGCGGGACTTTACTTCATCATCCCAGCTTTCATTAAAGCCTTTGATGTGCTGGTAGCGAACCTCATGGCGAGTGTTGGAGGAGAAGCCGGCTATCGCAAAAGGGTCACCCAGTTCATCAATGGCCATGCTTAACAGGGCGACCGCTTCCTGGCTTAATTCGAGGATGGTCTGGTTGCAGCCGGCGGGAATTTCATCCAGTGACGCGGACAGGTCCAGTAACAGGGTTACTGAAATATTACGGCCGTCATGTTTATGGCTCATATTGATGCGCGGGTCCGGGGTAACCCCGCTTTTGTAGTCAATCAATGAGCGAATGGCAATATCCAGGTCGAGTTCACTACCTTCTTCCTGGTAGCGTACGCGCACAAAATTTTGCGGTTTAAGTAGCTCGAGCATCTGTTTGAGTCGCTTGGCCAGTGCCGCATGCTTATTTAATAAGCTATCAATTTTTTCGGCAGAGCCTGCCGGGTGCAGGTTCTCATACAGGCTGACCCAGTCAGGGCGGTAATTTTTTGCCTGGTAATCCCATTCCGGATAATGCCGGGGTGGGAGTTTGCCGCTTTCATCATCAGTGTTTTTTTGCTTTTCCTGGGCAAACATTTCCTCATCATCACTTTCCTCAATATAAATCCATAGGTGGCGATTATCATCGCGATAGTCGATTTCAGTATCGGTGAAATACATATTGGGGCTCTGGTCAGCCTGCCTGCGGGTACGGGCGATAAATGAAACAGCGAGTGCAGCCATTTCCTTCAAGCTGGATTCTCCTGCTTGCATGCTGGTGTGAAAACGATCAGAAAATTCAATGATGTCTTTGTTTGTGTACTGGTGCTGTGGGTTCATACAGGCATAAGAGAGCATGGCAAGGCGGTGGCGAATACATGATTCCTTCTCCGGGTCACAGGCATCTTTAACAGGTTGGGGGTGTAAGCCAATGAAGAGCCTGTAGAGACCGGGGTATTGTCGTATTGCGAGGCTATCCACGCGGCAGTCTTCCAGGCATTCAATGGCGATGCGCTGGAAGGGGCTGTAGTTATCGACGATTATCTTTCCACTCCAGCGCCGATGGGCTGCCATATGTGCCAGTGTTGCCCGATAGCGATTCAGGCCGGATACACCGCTGTTGTGGTCATCCAGAACATCGGGGATACGCATCCCCAGCGAATCAAAGTATGGCAGTGGTTTGTGCTCATCATCAAAACCCGTGGCGTAAGGTACCAGTTGCTGGTTTTCATCCCAAAGTGACTTCAGGTACATATTAAGACGGCGCTGTTGGTCCGCAAACAGGGTTCCGTGACGCTCGCGCTGTAATATGGCTTTCGAATCTGCCGATTGCAGTGAGAAGTAATCCTTTTGTCGTTCCGGGTGGTTGGGGTAATAGCGGACTCCATAATCAACCCAATTTTTCAGCCCTTCCAGTGAAACCTGGCTCAGTAGTAGAGAAGTACTATCAAGAAAGTCGCTGAGTGCAGGGCTGGGGATGGTCGTGTGAAATCCATGGATGGAGCCTGTGGTGCTCTCCATGAAATCGAAAATGATATCAATAAAGCGTTCAAACTGTTCTTTGCTTTGCAGGCGACGGGCAGCGCTGGGCAGTGCCTGCAAAAATGAGAGAATGGATACCCCGTTAGGTGTGCGGCTGATTTCCCAGATAGATTTGGCAATTTTAGGGGCCGCCTCTTCACCGACAATACGACATATTTGCGGTATTTCTTCAAGGTAGACCAGCACAGGTTCAAAGCCGCGGCCGATCATGCAGACCAGTGATGCACCTTCTAAATATTCACTAACTCCATTTTCCGAAAGGCTTTTTATCGCCTCATCCATGCAGTCGTCAAATACATCTTCCAGCTGCGGAAAGCTACATTTAAGCACAGCGCGGTATGCCGGGTAACGGCATTCCCCTGGCGATTCGACTGCTTCTTTGTTTATAATTACTGGCATCGTTGCGGTGGTGTCTGTACTGCTTATTCAGCAAACACAGCATCAATCGCATGGTCGAGGGTGCTGCGAATATCGGCATCATCTGTGATTGGTCTAACCATTGCCAGGCGACAGGCATCGGTAGCCGAAAGACCGCTGTCGATCAGGCTGGCGGCATAGACCATCAGGCGGGTTGAAATCCCTTCATCCAGGCCATGGCCTTTTAAGTTGCGCGCAGCCTGTCCTACACTCACCAACTTTTTGGCTATCTCTTCACTAATGCCGGTTTCTTTAACCAGGATGGTGGCTTCTAACTCAGCACTGGCGTAGTCAAAATCCATCCCCACAAAACGCTGTTTGGTCGATTGTTTGAGGTCTTTCATCAGGCTTTGATAGCCGGGGTTATATGAAATAACCAGCTGGAAGTCGGGGTGGGCATCTACCACCTCACCTTTTTTATCCAGCGGGAGGGCACGCCGGTGATCGGTCAACGGGTGAATCACAACGGTGGTGTCCTGGCGGGCTTCAACTATTTCATCCAGGTAACAGATAGCACCAAGCCTGGCGGCTATAGTCAGCGGGCCGTCAACCCAGCGCGTGCCGTTAGCATCCAGCAGGTAACGCCCTGTCAGGTCCGATGCGGTCATGTCTTCATTGCAGGCAACAGTGATCAGCGGCTTTTTAAGTTTCCACGCCATGTACTCAATAAAACGGGACTTACCGCAGCCAGTCGGTCCCTTGACCATAACCGGTAAGCGTTTGCTGTAAGCGGCCGTATACCATTCGACTTCATTGTCCTGGGGGGCATAAAAGGGCTCCACTGCGATTTTGTATTGTTCTATATTGCTCATTTGCAGGTTCCTTGTTTTGCTGTTTTGTAATGAAAAAGCCCCGGTCATCGGGGCTTTTTACACGGCTGGCCTGATGACTCCTGCCAGGGTTAATGCTGGCGGTTACTTATGTACACCCAGCTTTTCCCTCCAGCCCGGATAGATGGTATCAGCATCACCAGGGAAAGACTCAAATGCACGCGCAAATTCCCGATGTTCTTTCGCAAACTCGATGGGATCGGCCCCTTCAATATAGCACTGATAGGCCTGTTTCAGGGAGATGGCGCCATCTGCCGGACTGTCGATATGTCCGTATGAACCACCGCCGGAGGTATTGATAACATTACCATGCCCCAGGTTCTTGAAGAATCCGGGCAGGCGCAGGGCGTTCATGCCGCCGGAAATAATCGGTGTTGTCGGCTTCATTCCATACCATTCCTGATGGAAGAATGGACCATCGGCACTGTCACGTTCAATCATATATGCGATGATCCGATCATCGGCACCACCCTCCATCTTGCCATAACCCATGGTGCCTACATGGATACCGGAAGCACCCATCAGGCGCGAGAGTTTAGCCAGCACAAAGGCGGTATAGCCGCGCACTGAAGAAGGTGAGGTAATGGCGCCATGACCTGCGCGGTGATAATGCAGGTACTGTTCCGGGTAGTTGCGACGCGCCGTGGTTACCATCCCCGGTCCGCCTACATAACCATCAACCAGGAAAGCAACCCGGGGAGCATCCTCGCCGAATGTTTCAAGAATATAGTCGGCCCGTGCACACATTTCGTGGTAATCATCGGCAGTAATGTTGGCAGAAAACAGTTTTGCCTCGCCGGTTTCATCCTGGGCGCGCTTCATCGCATCTGCAACCAGCGGTAAAACTTTCTTCATTGGGCAAAATACCTGGTTGCCCTGAGGTTCATCATTTTTGATGAAATCACCACCCAGCCAGAACTGGTAAGCAGCTTCGGCAAAGGGTTCGGGGCGTAGGCCCAGTTTAGGCTTGATGATGGTGCCGGCGATATAACCGCCGTTATTGTAATCACGACCCAGCAAAGACCAGAGATCATTGATGGATTTTGAAGGGCCATCAAACAGCTGCAGCAATTTGCGCGGCACATAAAAATCCTGCATCTGTGCACACTGTACGTCACCCATGCCCTGGTTATTACCAATTGCCAGGGTGAGGAAGGAAACAATCATGGTACGGCCATCAATTACATTCCGATCAAACAGGTCGATCGGATAAGCAATTTTCATGATGCCTTTGGCTTCATCAATTTCATAAACCAGCGCATCAACGCCTTTGGTGAAGTCATCGGTAGTGGATACTTCGACATTGGTACCGGTTGAAGACTCAGCAGCGAAGTGGGCTGCTGTTTCCAGGTAGCCACCAAACCCCGGCATGGGTGTCATCGTGTAGGCAACCAGCATATGATTATCACCTGCGATCAGGTCTTCTTCTTTCAGGCTTAAGTCTGCATATCGGCCGGACTGGTCCATAACTATCTCCTCGTTAGAATTCAAGATTAATACGGCGGTACTACTGACCGCATAGAAGCATAGTAATCAATTACAGCTATAAAGAAAAATCAATGTTATCTATATCAATGATAAGTATATGCTTATGAAAGTGCAGTCTAAACTCATTGGCTATATCCATTTAGCTATTCTGGGGAACCCTTGTAACCAGATTGTGCGGGTGTTTTTAATGGTAAATTCCAGAAATGCCCGGGTTGCCGGTCCCAGCTGTTTGTTCTGGTGGTGAACCGCAAACCAGATCCGCTGGATCGGGAACTCCATAACATCGAGGATACTTACCTGCTTTAACGCCAGTTCCTGCTGCAGGGTATGTAATGAAACTATCCCCAGCCCCAGACCGGCAGCTACCGAGTGCTTAATCGCTTCATTATTAGTTACTTCGATGGTAGCGCGTAAGCTGACATTATGTTCATTAAAAAATCGCTTCATCGCCAGGCGGGTACCGGAACCGGTTTCACGCACCACAAATTCGTACTTTACCAGCTCAGTCAGCGGGATGTGATTATGCCGGGTTAAAGGATGGTCCGGTGCGGCAATCACGACCAGCGGGTTTTCCATAAAGCCGATACTGGTCAGCGGCATATTATCCGGAGGCTGACCCATAATGACCAGGTCGGTGGTGTTGTCGTGCATGTGGTCAAGCAATCCCTGGCGGTTGGCAATCAGCAGGTTAAAGCGGATATTTGGATGGGCCTTGCGAAATTCTGCCAGTACCAGGGTCATGAACTGATGCGCTGTTTCAGGTACCGCAAGATTCAATGTCCCTGATTCAACCCCGCTGAGGGATGCAAATACTTCCTCCATTTCCGCCAGGTTTTCCAGTACCTGGCGGCTAAGCCGCAGCATTTCCTTGCCGGCTTCGGTCAGACTGACAGATTTGCCGATGGTTTCAAACAGGGGCAGGCCGCTGATATTCTCCAGCTGCTTTACCTGCATTGATACAGCAGGTTGTGAAAGATGCAGGAATTTTGCCGCCCGGGTAAAGCTCATTTGCTTTGCGACTTCCTGGAATATCTGTAACTGCCTAATTGTAATGGGAAAACTCATGCTATAAATAATACCTTATCAATATAATAATAACAATTGAATATACTTATGAAACCTTACAACCTAAGCTACTAAATATCGCGGAATACCACTGGATTTAGTCAAAATGAGATGTGAAATGGAATGATCAGGGCATTGTTTTGAAAGATTTATTTAACATTGATGCTGTGAGCTTGCTGATTAAAAGCACAGGGCAAAATGAATTGCTGCCCCGGGCGATGCGGGTAAACAGCGAGAAAAAAGCGGATGGCAGCTGGCTCACCGAGGCCGATACCATCGCCCATGAAATCCTGACGAATAGTTTACAGGAAATCAGCGGCTTCCCTGTTTTAAGCGAAGAAGCCAGCATTGAAGAACAAAATAAGTTGATGCAAAGCGAAGATATCTGGTGGTGTGTAGACCCACTGGACGGCAGTTCAAATTTTGCCGCGGGTATTCCTTACTACGCCATCAGTGTCGCCCTGGTGGTGAAAGGTGACGTTGAGTTTGCGGCAGTTTATGATTCGAGCGCGGATGAATTTTTCACAGCGGTCCGGGGGCAGGGCGCAAGCCTGAATGGCAGGTCGCTGGACTGCAGGCAGTATCAGCGGCCATTAGCTGATGCCATTGGTTTGATTGATTTCAAACGCTTGCCGGAGACACTGGCAAGCGCCCTGGCTGCAAAGCCGCCCTGGGCTTCCCAGCGGAGTTTCGGCGCATCTGCGCTGGACTGGTGCCAGCTGGCTGCAGGTCGTTGCCATATTTACCTGCATGGTAAACAGATGCCATGGGATTACGCTGCCGGTAAATTGATTTTGACTGAGGCTGGTGGTATTGGCAGTGATTGGCAGGGTGAACCACCGGTGGTTAAAAATAACCAGTCTGTGCGGGTATTGGCGACGGTTTCGGAGTACAGTTACAGGGAATGCTTGACCTTCCTGTCCAGGCTGGACAATAACAATTTTACAAACACTGAGCCGCTTTCGGCGGCAGTGTAAATAACAAATTTAAATGGAGAACCCGATGAGCGCCAAACCTTCAATAATTGCCCCTTCGATTCTATCTGCCGACCTCGCCCGCCTGGGCGATGATGTGGCCAAAGTACTGGCTGATGGTGCCGACTGGGTGCATTTCGATGTGATGGATAATCATTATGTTCCAAACCTGACATTTGGACCGGCCATCTGCAAATCGTTGCGTGACTATGGCATAGAAGCGCCCATTGATGTTCATCTGATGGTGAAACCTGTGGATCAGCTGATCGGGGATTTCATTGATGCAGGTGCTAGTATCATAACCTTCCACCCGGAAGCCTCCGAGCATGTGGATCGTTCCCTGCAATTGATCAAAGCCGGCGGTTGCCAGGCCGGACTGGTATTCAATCCGGCAACTTCCCTCGACTGCCTTGAGTATGTGCTGGACAAGATCGATGTGATCTTAATTATGTCGGTAAATCCCGGTTTTGGCGGCCAGTCTTTCCTGCCGTCTGCATTAACTAAATTACGCCAGGCACGTAAAATTATTGATGACAGCGGCCTCAACATTCGCCTGGAAATTGATGGTGGTGTAAAAATTAACAATATCGCTGAAATTGCCGCTGCCGGCGCGGATACATTTGTTGCCGGGTCGGCTATTTTCAATACCGATGATTATGCAGCAACAATTGCTGGCATGCGGGAAAATCTGGAGCAGTAAAATGAAACCGGTAGTCGCACCCAAAGTCATTATTATCGACCTTGACGGCACCCTGATGGATACCGCCCCGGACCTGGCGGCTGCCACGATTGCCACAATGGCTGATATGCAGCGTTCTGTACCCACTATTGATCAGGTTCGCGGCTGGATCGGTGCGGGTGTAGATCGCCTGCTGCACCGCGCCCTTACCAGCTTGATGGAAGGTGAAGCCAGCGCAAAGGATATGCAAGCAGCAGGGGCATTTTTTATCGGCCATTACAATCGCATGAACGGACTGGAAACGGTACTCTATCCCGGGGTGCTCGAAGCGCTTGAATGGTGGCACCGGGAAGGTATCCCAATGGCATGTGTAACCAATAAACCTGAGCGCTATACCCTGCCGTTGCTGGAACAATTCGGACTGGGCAAGTATTTCAAAGTAGTTTTTTCAGGTGACAGCCTGCCCACCAAAAAACCCGACCCGCAACCATTGCTGCGTGCAGCTGAAGAACTTGGTGTGGAAGTCTCAAGCTGCCTGATGATCGGTGATTCTGCCGCTGATGTGAGTGCTGCTCTGAATGCCTGCATGCCGGTCGCTTATGTAAGTTACGGATATAACCAGGGACGCAACTTGCAGGAGCTCGGTGAAGCCCTGGAAGTTGGATCCTTTATGGATCTTGAATCCCTGTGGCGGCAGCCACCGGGCTGTGCAGAAGCTCGTGCCCTGCACGGATAACATCTTAAGACCACATCTTAACCTTTGATTTTTGGAGTAATACCATGGCTTTAATTTCCCTTCGTCAGTTACTGGATCATGCGGCTGAAAACGACTATGGCGTACCGGCCTATAACGTCAATAATATGGAGCAGGTGCAGGCGATTATGCGTGCTGCAGATCGTACCGGCGCACCTGTGATTATGCAGGCGTCAGCCGGTGCCCGTGGTTACGCCGGGGCAACCATGCTGCGTCATCTGATCGCAGCTGCAATTGAAGAATGGCCGCATATTCCGCTTGTTATGCATCAGGATCACGGTGCTTCCCCGGCAGTTTGCATGCGCTCACTACAGTCGGGTTTTAGCTCGGTGATGATGGATGGTTCGCTGGAAGAAGATATGAAGACACCCTCTAGCTATGAATATAATGTCGAAGTAACCCGCCAGGCAGTGGCCATGGCGCATGCCGTTGGTGCTTCAGTTGAAGGCGAGCTGGGTTGTCTCGGGTCGCTGGAAACCGGCCTAGCCGGTGAAGAAGACGGCAGTGGTGCCGAAGGTGTACTGACCATGGATCAGCTGTTAACCGACCCGGAAGAAGCGGCCGATTTTGTGGCCAAAACCCAGGTAGATGCGCTGGCGATAGCCATTGGTACTTCGCACGGAGCCTATAAATTTACCCGGCCGCCGACAGGAGATGTGCTTTCTATTCAACGCATCCGCGATATAAACGCACGTATTCCCAACACCCATTTAGTCATGCACGGTTCATCTTCAGTACCGCAGGACTGGCTGGCGATAATCAATGAATATGGTGGCGACATGGGTGAAACCTATGGTGTGCCGGTAGAAGAAATTGTTGAAGGCATCAAAAATGGTGTGCGCAAGGTCAATATCGACACTGACTTACGCCTGGCAAGCACCGGTGCGGTGCGTCGCTGGCTGCATGACAACCCATCAGGCTTTGATCCGCGTAAGTTTTTCAAAGCAGCGACAGATGCCATGGAAAACCTCTGTGCAGAGCGTTATGAAGCCTTTGGCTGTGCAGGACAATCTGCTGGGATAAAGGTTATTAGCCTGGAGGCCATGACTGATCGTTATGCCAGTGGCGAACTCGACGCAAAGATTAACTAGGAGAACACTATGTCAGCTAAACATCCTGTTGTTGCTATCACCGGTTCATCCGGTGCCGGAACCTCGACTGTTAAAGGCGCGATGGAACATATTTTCCGTCGTAACAAATATAATGCAGTTGTCATCGAAGGTGACAGCTTCCACCGTTATGATCGTGTAGCGATGAAAAAAGCGATTGCTGAAGCTCATGATAAAGGCGAGATCATCAGCCACTTTGGTGAGACGGGCAATGTCTTCGGTAAGCTCGAAGAGTTGTTTCGCGCTTATGGAGTTAACGGCGGTGGCAAACGACGCCTCTACCTCCACAATGAAGAAGAGGCCGCTCCCTATAAACAGGAACCTGGTACTTTCACGCCCTGGGAAGATATTCCAGAAGCCTCTGATTTACTCTTCTACGAGGGCCTGCACGGTGGCATGGTGACAAATAATGTTGACGTTGCACAACATGTTGATTTGCTCCTCGGTATCACCCCCATTGTGAATCTGGAGTGGATCCAGAAGATCCACCGTGATACCAGCCACAGGGGTTATAGTGCTGAGGCGGTCACTGATACGATCCTGCGGCGGATGCATGATTATATTCACTACATCACCCCGCAGTTTTCACGTACGCATATCAATTTCCAGCGGGTACCAACTGTGGACACATCCAATCCGTTCATCGCCCGCGATATTCCAACCCTGGATGAATCTCTGGTAGTGATTCGCTTTGGACCGGAATTAAAAAACAAAATGGATTACCAGTACCTGCTGCGAATGATCCATGATTCGTTTATGTCGCGCCCGAACACCATCGTAATTCCAGGTGGAAAAATGGGTTTTGCGATTGAAGTGATATTGCAACCGCTGGTGGAAAGCCTGGTGCGTAGCGGCAAGCTGATTTAACCCGCAAATTAAACTATAACCGTCATCCCGGCTTCCGCGCCGGGATCACAAAGGGTATTATGCGACTTCTTTCTTCAAATCAACAGGTATCTGAAACAATCCCTGTATGATGTCATCCACGCTCGATAACAACACTTATTCAGGGGTCGCGGTATGCAAATTATTAAAACAGGTCTGTTGTATCTGCTGATTACGGCTTTCTCTGTCTCAGTATGGAGTTGTGCAGTAACGGCAAAAACTATCCCAAAGCCGGAGTCTTTTAGCCTGCCTGATACCTTTACCGCTGTTATCGGCCGCACCATCGGTGCCGAGACCGCTGCCGTGAAAGGCAGTGATGGCAAGTGGCATGTGGTCTATGAGCTAATGCTGACAAATGCCAAACAGGTTCCTGCAAGTATTGAGTCTATTCAGGTCCTCGATGCTGGTGACATCAGTAATGTGCTGTTAACCATTAGTGCTGATGAGCTTGTTGCTGGAGCTGTGGAGCTGAGTGGACGCTCCAGGCTTGAGCCGGACAATGCAACATTAGCCGGTGATTCACAGTTATTGCCGAATGAATCCCTGGTGGTCTTTATTGAGCTGGAATTTGATAATAAAATCGATGTGGTGGATACCATTGTGCATCGGTTTATTGGCCAGGCGGCAACCAATCCCGGCTCCTCAGAGCCAGCCCCGGTGAATTACCTGATGGTTCCCTGGGACATTACCATCCGCACTGCAGCCCTGATTGAGCCACCACTCAAAGGTGATGGCTGGGTGGTGATCAATGGCTGTTGTTCCGCCTGGGGTGCCCATCGCGCCTCAATTCAGACAGTCAGCGGCGAACTTCAGAATTCACAACGGTTTGCAATTGACTGGATGCGGATTGGTAGTAACGGACGTTTTTTCCATGATGATCCGGCAGATGTCACTAACTGGTATAACTATGGCGCCGCAGTCTATGCCGTTGCCGATGCGACTGTGGTTGCGGTGCTGGATGAGCTTGATGATCAATCGCCCGGTACACTGCCTGATCCCGCAACTATTACCATTCAGACCGTCGATGGCAATCATGTCATCCTCGATCTTGGCGGGGGTGTGTATGCTTTTTATGCCCATCTTAAACGTGGTTCAGTCAGGGTTGATGTCGGTGATACAGTCAAAGCAGGTCAGCAGCTGGGTGAGCTGGGAAATTCCGGTAATACCAGCGGACCGCACCTGCACCTGCATCTAATGACCCGTCCATCTGCGCTGGCGGCTAATAGCATTCCTTATCGTATATGGGGTGCTGAAATCGTGGGTAAAGTAGATGCAGAGCAATGGGGAAATGCCAGTAATGCAATAGATGATGTCTGGGAGGTTCATCCGGTAAGCGGGACTACCTCTGATGTACCGACTTTACCTATGGATCTCAGTGTTATTGATTTTTAACGCCTCAGAGCCAAGGTATAGGACTATCGTGATAGTTCTGCTCCATAGGTTGTTTAATCTTTTTCACCATAAGCCAGGTCACCGGCATCACCCAGGCCGGGCACGATATAAGACCTCGGGGTTAGCTCTGGATCAATAGCTGCAGCCCAGATGCTGGTATCTGCGGGCAGGTGTTCGCGTACATAATCAATACCTGCTTCGCTCGCAATTACTGTGGCTATATGAATTTTCCGGGGGGTTCCCCTTCTCAGCAAGGCCCTGTAGGCCAATACCATTGAAGAACCGGTAGCCAGCATGGGGTCGCACAGAATAACGGTTTTACCTTCAACTTCCGGGCTGGCGAGATATTCTACTTTTACATCAAAGTCGTCATCATTGCCATTGTGGATGCGGTACGCTGAAATAAATGTATTTTCTGCACGGTCGAAAATATTCAGCATGCCCTGATGCATAGGTAAACCCGCCCGCAGGATGGTTGCCAGTACCGGCTGTTCGGCCAGTACACGGCAGTTACAAGTCCCGAGGGGTGTGGTTGTTGCCTGGGTCACATAGTTCAGGGTTTTGCTAATCTCATAGGCGATGAATTCACCCACACGTTCCAGGTTGCGGCGAAAACGCAGGCTATCGACCTGTATCTTCACATCGCGAATTTCAGACATGAAAGCATTGAGTATAGAATCCTGCAAACCAAGGTTGTACACATTCATAGTCATGAAAAACTCCGGTAGGGTGGGCATGAATGCCCACGCGTCTTAATCTAAGTCTTCGGCCTAAACTCTGCCATCAGTCCATCAAAATGCCCAAGCGCTTCATTAAACTGCTCTAATGCCCGTCTCAGGTATTTCCGCACCTCATCTATATAGCCGTCCGTTGAAGCCGACCAGACCCGATTAACATAGCGTTCACCAGCCGCAAAGCCACTCATGACTTCAGCATAGTTCTGCAGGCCGAAAGCATGCACCATGCTCTGGCGGGAATCAGCAAAATCGATTAACTGTTGGCGCAGCTTGTGATCGATTTCAAAGCGGGCCTCATAAACTGGCAGCTCTATGGCATTCATCTCTTCCAAATTCCTGGCAATCGATGCAAGTGACTCGCGCATGGTATTTAGATCGCTTTCGACTCGGGTTGATACCTGTGCTTCCGAGCGAATGGATTTGCGGATTAACACCATGCCAATAACACCGACAAGCAAAGCGGGTATCATCAACCACCAGTTAATTAGCCGTGGATCGAGAACCGTCACAAATGCACCGCAAAGAAAGGCAATAGTTAACAACAGATAGCCTACAGTTCTCATCCGCCTACTCCCCTCTGGATCATCCACACAGCATAACCAACCCCGATAAGGGCTTCACCGATAATAAAACCGGCGGCAATCGGAATGCCGGTAGTCTCAGCAAAATTCTGGCCTTTGTATTTATCACTTAGCACCCTTAATAAGGTGCCGAGGGAATAGGTGATCACAATCGCGAAGGGCAGGTAGAATCCCAGTCCAACGGTAATCCCAAGACCCGGTTGTGCCATGCTAAGCATAGCCCCCAGACCGGCGCCTGCCAGGTATTTTTGCATGGGGATATCGCCCCCGGTTATACCGGTGATCATAGATGCCAATGCCTGTCCCTGGGGAGCCGGCAGGGCATCTGATCCGAGGGTGTAAGCTTCATGTAGTACAAACACCAGGGCAATCACGATAATGGGTCCCAGCCAGGCACCGATAAACTGGCCATACTGCTGTGCTCTCGGTGTTGCACCAACCAGGTACCCGGTTTTTAAATCCAGCATTAAATCGGTCGCCTGTGACATCGCAACTGAGGTCGCCGCGCCAACCATAACTGCAGAAATAATCGCACCTTCAGTATCACCCAGGCCACTGGAAATAAACACCAGGATGGTGACCGCAATCAGGGTCATGCCTGACAGGGGCGACCAGTTAGTGCGGCCAATAGCTTCTGAAAGGATCACCCCGGCAATCCAGATCCACAGGGTGCCTGCCACCGCCATCACCATGCCGCGGCCAATACCCATTTTTTCGGTTGAAAGAACAGCCATTACTGCCAGCAAGATGGTGGCACCAACGATGGCGAAATAGAGCAGTCGAATTGGCATTTCATCTTTGGCCATGGCCGCTTCAGATTTGGCTGCATTCTGCATTGAAACTATCGCTGACTTAATCAGTGGTAAGGCCATAATGACTCCGGCAACTGCACCACCAATCAACATGCCGATACCTACAGGACGGAATAACTGTGCCCGCAACGGTCCGGGAGTGTTGATGATTTCTCCGGTGGCTGCATCCACCGGGAACAGGTCAAAGCCTGAAAGCAGGGGTGCCAGCAGCCAGTAACAAACATAGCCACCGATAATGAAGGCAACCCCGCCTTTACCGGCGATATAACCAACGCCAACAGTTAGCAAAGATATAAACACCACCACATTGGTGTAGGCCGGTAGGCCGAGCATGCTGCCGATATCCTGGTTTTCCGTTCCTGCAAACAGGAAAGGCATGTGTACGACTGCGGCAATAAAGGCCGCAATCAACAGCAGCATGGCTTTGTTTTGCCCGGCGCCGGGTGACTTGAGAATGGTGGCAACTGCCACTCCACCGGGATAGGTCAGGCGTTCATAATCGATCATCTGCTTGCGCAGGGGAATAATAAAGCCAATACCGAGGAAGGCGCCGGCGATACAGCCAAAGGCCATCAGGTAAGGGTTAAAGTCGGTATAGCCCAGCAGGAATAACGCCGGTACCGAAAACATAATGCCGGATGAGGCGCCGTTCACCGCGCTGGCGATGGTTTGCACAATATTATTTTCAATAATACTGGAACGCCTGAGCATACCGCGCAGGATGGCAAAGCCAAGGATGGCAGCCAGCTCGGAGCCTTCAATTGAAAAGCCCAGCTTCAATGAAGCAAAGCCGATGCTGACGGCAATAATTGCGCCGAGGAAATAACCAACTATTACGGCCGGTAGGGTAAGTTCGGGATATTTTCCGTGACGAATCGGTAATGTGTTTTCAGCTACAGGATTATTTGTGCTCAAGCGCGGTTCCCTCAATGAATGTTTTTATTTGGTGATGATTCTAATCAGCGACTGATTCTAGCAGATTGGTTCAAGTGTTTCTCCAGGCCTTTGGAAATGTATTTTCTGCCAGGGCATGCATGCCCGGGTAAAGTTTCCAGTAATCTTAAGCTGATTGTTGTGCCGGAGCCTTCGACTCCGGCAATATAACAGGAAGGCACAGTTTTTGATGGTTTTCATGTATAGATGGATCTCTTTAACCGGTTGCAGGAACCTAGTATGGATAAAATTAATTGATTGGTATTATTGCACAAGATTTATATTTTTAGAAAAACGTACTATTTTTTCCTGTAGGTGATGACCGACGGATAATTACTTAATTTGTAGGAAATTTACTCTATTGAGAATGGGTATTATTATTGATATATCTGGCCAGCTTCAATATCCATCAGTAAAAACGCAAATTAATATGAAATATATTTCGTAGAATGCTGCGCTTTATGGATTTGCAATTACACAATTAATTTGCTATACAAGTTCGGTTCTGTTTGATCGGGGTCAAAAATAGAACTAATCAGTAATTATATTTATTAACTTTCGCAGAGGGTAAACATGAAAAGAAATATTTTAGCACTGGCCGTAGGTATGGCCTTATCAAGCACTGGTATGGCCGAAGTACCAGCATCAAATAACTCAAATAATGATCTCATGAATGTGCAGAATCGCTGCATCGTGCAGATGAATTCTAATATTAATTCACAGGATGTTCGCGGACTTGCAAAGAAATTTGCTGCCCGTGGTAATTCCAGCCTGACACACGTTTATAAAAACTCAATTAAAGGTTTTACTATTAATATGCCTTGTCATGCAGCCGCCGCTGCTTTTGGTGCAGATGACATGATTATGTCGATGGAGCCAGACAGCATTATTTCTATCAGCAAAGGCAAACCCGGTGGCGGTGGTGGCGGTGGTGGCCAGCAGGTCTCATACGGTACAGCGCGTGTTGGTGGTGCGGTCGACGGCACTGGCTATACGGCGTGGGTTATTGACTCAGGTGTAGACCTTGATCACCCTGACTTGAATGTTGATACAGTTCGGGCTGTGTCTTTTGTCCGTGGTGATGCAGATGACCAGAATGGTCATGGTACCCACGTAGCCGGCACAATTGGTGCTCTGGATAATAGCATTGGTTCACTCGGTGTTGCACCCAACACAACCATTGTTCCTGTACGCGTTCTTGATCGTCGCGGTTCAGGTTCAACTTCTGGTGTAATCGGCGGTATTGATTACGTAGCTGCAAATGCCAGCCCTGGCGATTGTGCCAATATGAGCCTGGGTGGCGGCGTAAGCCAGTCACTGGATGATGCAGTTACAGCAGCAGCGCAATCATCAGGTGCATTCTTTGTACTGGCTGCGGGTAATGATGGCGATGATGCCAACAACCATTCACCTGCACGTGCCAATGGCAACAATGTATACACCATCTCAGCAACCGATGTGAATGACAATATGCCTTCATGGTCTAATTATGGCAATCCGCCAGTTGATTTTGCTGCACCTGGTGTAAGCATCTTCTCACTCTGGAAGAGCGGTGGTACCAATACCATCTCAGGTACATCCATGGCATCTCCTCATGCATGTGCTGTGATTATGATGACTGGTGGTCACCCATCATCTGATGGTACTGCCGGTAATGATCCAGATGGTAATGCAGATTCAATTATCCATCTGTAATCTATGTAATTAAAAATTACATAAAGCAAAAAAGGCGCTTAAGGGTGCCTTTTTTGTATTTGGGATTCTGGGGTCGGAGTCAAATGCATTAATGTTGTGGGGATAAAATATGCGGCCTGATGCATTTGGCTCCGACCCCGGGCTAGTACTTAAACCTTACCGTATATCTCTTTAGCATCCTGGAATAAAACCCAGCTAGTAAAAATATATTTATCACTGGAAACCGGCATGGCACCGCGATGGGTGTGGGTAAATCCGGCAGGTGCAATCACCAGTGTGCCTTTTGCAGGTTTAACCCTGACATCCTGGTAATAGAAATCTGTCTCGCCACCTTCTTCTACATCGTTCAGGTAAAACATCCATAACAGGGTGCGATGCAATGAAAGGTTGGCGGGGTCCTGCGGATGCGGGAAGTGCTCTGAATGCCAGTGAAAGTATCCACCCTGGTTCTGCTGGTATTTCTGGATATTGATATTCCCCAGTCGATACACTTTCATAATAATCTGTCGCAGCGTGGCATCATCCATCTGCTCAACATCGGTATATTCAATATTCCGCACAACACCGCTTTTATCCTGGTGCTGCAGGGCAATGGCGCCCGCAAGCAAAAAAGGATAAGTGCGGATATAACTACATAACCCAGTCAACACAGTATGCTGCAGTTGGACAATTTCGTTTTGCCATTCATCCGGGAAATTATTCAGGGTAATATCAGTGCTGTTTTTCCGATCCGGATCAAAGCCAAAGCCGGTTTTGCCGGAGTGGGTATTTAAGCTGGATTCGAACTTACCGATACATTGATCACAAAACTGATCGGTTAAAGCACTGGTATAGGCTTCAATAAAATTTTTACTCATGAAAATATAATAAACGTAAATCGAGTAAAAACCCATATGATATTGAGAGTATTATTTTCTACTTGAGTGTTTGTGCTTATCTTACCTCAGGGATTTGATTGTTGGTCAAATAAGTATTGTAAAATAATCACCACATTTTCCAACTCATTTAGCGAAAGTATATTTTCATAAAAATCGTAAACTGACCAGCCTTGTTGGCACTGACCAGACATTGCACATACCCATAAAATGTACCATTGACCAGACTCACAGCCTCCAAATTTATAGCAACCATACAAATCAAAGCTTGCTATGTAAATATCTGAAAAGTAATCGTTACTGGATACATAGGGATATTGGAGTTGTGATAGTGATGCTGATGGGTTTG
>JADFVZ010000088.1 GCA_015222805.1 Pseudomonadota bacterium | reverse complement strand
CGTGAAGGGAATAATTATGTCGGTCCTGAGTTGATCAACAGCATGGAAGAGAGGACAGACTGGGGTGAGTTACTAACACCGGAGGAGCAGTAACAGGCGGAGCTATTCCTGTTTCAATAACAGCTACTCTGTGCTTAGATTGTTACTGAAGTCTAAGCTACCAATAGTCATAATATACTTACCTGGCTTAAGCCTTTACGCACATCAATCGGGTAATAACCACAGCAGCGGTAGTAACTCCGGCTGAATGAACTGTGGTTGCTGTAGCCAAGCATCAAAGCAATATCTGTGATCCGGTAAAAGCTGTTTTTAAGGTATTGATCAGCCATTTTCAACCTGACGGCATCAACCAGTAAACTGAAAGAAGTACCCGAGGATTTTAAGCGTCGCTGCAGTGTGCGCGGACTGTAGCCCATTGAGGCAGCAATGTCGTCAATATTGATACAACCACCCGGTAATGAGTAGTTAATCACCCTGCTTACCTGTTCGACGATGGTGCTAGGGTACAGGCTGAGACTGGTATTAATGCGCGCACTTAAGCGGCTAACAATATCGTGAACTTTCAGTGATAGAACTTTTTCATCGACAACAATGGCCAGTGACTGACTGGAAAAAGCCACAGGACATCTAAAGTAATTTGAATATTCGGCAATCCTCAGCGAGTCGGTTTCACTACGGGTGAAATAACAGGCGCGCAGGGGGAAGGCTTGTCCCACCAGTTGATGAAGAATGTTTACCGCCCCAGCCAGGGCGTAATCCTGGTATTGGGGTTGTTGTTCGATATGTACAAGATCGGTTTCGTAGGATAATTTAATAGTGCCGTTTTTCCGACCAATGTCTATCCTGCAACCGGTAAACAGTATTTGCAGGTATTTGACGATAGTATCCAGCGCTGCTGAGAGGTCTTTGCATTTATTCAGCATGGGTCCCAGTGGTGCCAGCACCAGAATATCCTGCTGGCGGGCCAGTTGCAGGGAAAGGTTTGCAAAGTTGAGTTGTTTTTCGGCTGCTTCCAGTAAATAAATAAATTTATCAAAAGGGATCAGCACATTCTCTTCAACAAGGGTATCGCTGGCTAGTCCGGCTGAGGCAAAAATTACCGACAGCTGCCCCCCTTTAGCCACAACTAATTCATTGAATCCCCCGAGGAAACTGCTGCTGATATATGGAACTCGGATCTTATTTCTCCCGTATTGATGTTTAAAATAGGCTTTTTGGCGCCAAAAGGCAAGGGTATGGCGCGAGAAGATAAGAAAGCAAACCCTATCAGGATAAAATCTTCCCATAAAGTAAAACCAGCGAAGACAATAGGAAGTGCTATGAATACAAGTTTTATTGATTGCAATACAGTAAAAGAAACAGCCGGATGGGAAAGTTACGCCAGCGGTATTGCCTGGGGAACTGTCGCGTTGTTTATTGCAATTGTTGCCGGTTATGGGCTGTTGCTTACCGGCATCGTTCAAGACTTCATACCTCTGGGCTGGGGTACACTCATCTCAACAGTTTTGGCTTATCTCAGTTTCACCGTTATGCATGAAGCCGGCCATGGAAACATTTCCCATGGAGTGAACAGTATGAAAATTCCTGAACAGGTTATGGGCTGGCTTGCTTCAGCGGCATTTCTGGTTGTACCGTACCAGTTGTTTGCAAAAATCCACGATTATCATCATGCCTATACCAATGATCCGGACCGTGACCCGGATTTCTGGGTCTCCGGTGATAACGCCATGCAGGTGATTCTGCGCGCATTTTTACTGCCTTTTCACTATCTGTATCGGGTGGCCACGGATTTATTTGAAGATCCAATCCTCAGGAAAACACATAAAAGTTCACTGATATATTTTATTATTTCTGCAATTTTTTCTACGGCAGTAATCCTTTCCGGTTACGGGCTGGAACTATTGTTTATTGGTTTTATTCCAGTGTTGCTGGGAAGTTTTGTTCTGGGGATGGTATTTGACTGGATACCCCACCATCCAACCCATCAGCAGGGGCGTTACCAAAATACCCGGGTTTATATGTTTCCGGGTTTGTCTATCCTTACCTGCGGTCAAAACTACCACCTGATCCATCACCTTTACCCGCGCGTACCCTGGTACAACTACCAGCGGGTTTTTACCCAGCTTGAGCCTGAGTTGAGGTCGAAAAACGCGCCGATAGAACAGCTATTTACTGGCAGTTTACCGGGGATTTTTAAAGCACCATCGGCACACCAACCCGGGCCTGTGGGCAGTCCTTCAAAACTCAGTCTCACCGTTAGCGCCCTGCATAAAGAAACAGCTGATTCAGTCGTCATAACATTTGCAAACCTGGATGAGGTTGCGCTTGAGTTCAAGCCGGGGCAGTACCTTACCTTGAGTAAAAAACTCAACAATGAGTATCTCACCCGTTGCTATTCAATCTGTGAAGCCAATACATCCGGGAAATTGTCAGTGGCAGTCAAACGGGTTGATGGTGGCTTGCTTTCGAGCTATCTTAATGAAGAGCTGGTGGTTGGCGACCAGCTGACGGTAGCCGGGCCTTTTGGTGAATTTATCTACCAATCCTGTGCAGGGCAGGATGAAAACCTGGTTTTAATTGCCGGCGGCAGTGGTATTACTCCCATCATTTCTATTCTCGAATCGGCACTTATTGAAAATCCAGACATTCATGTGCATTTGATTTATACCAACCGCTCCATTGCAGACACCCTGTTTAACAGCCGCCTCAATCAGTTGCTGCAAAGTTACCCGGATACGCTGGAAATTACCCCTGTTTATCAAACAGTCGATCCTGAGTGGTCAGGACTCAGCGGTTATCTGGATACAGAAAAGTTAAGCAGCATACTGGCCGGGCAAGATGCTGACAGCCAGTATTACATCTGTGGACCGGCAAGGATGAAAGACTGCGTTCTCATGGCGCTGGATTATATGGGGGTTAGCAACAAAAACATCTTTATTGAAGACTTCACTTTTACCCCGCCTGCGGCTGAAGGACCAGTACATGCGGTAGAAATAAAGTTAGCTGATGGCAAGGTACACAAGCTCGATGTCGCCGAAAACCAGACCGTACTGCAAATTGCTAAAGAGCAGGGTATTACAATCCCCCACGCCTGCGGTATTGGTCAGTGCGGCTGCTGTATGCTGCAAATCAGTTCCGGCTCGGCGCAACTGGCTGAAGGTAATCACCCGGGTATCCTGCCGGTTGAGGTTGCCAAGGGTTTAACCCTGTCCTGCCAGTGCAAACCAACTTCAGCCCTGACTTTGGTCGAGCATATTGGTTAATTAATGACTACTTAACTGATTGATACAAATAACTAATTTACATCTTCAGCATTATTTAATCAGAACATTAAAACTTGCTTGATACGGCTTTAAGATCAGCTATAGTTGGCAAACCCGTATAAATCAGCATTTATTTTTTGTTATATTTGATTCAAATCAGTACGGTGCAGACTAATTCGAGCATACTAAGTACCTTATTGATCTGCAAGGGGGGTAAAAGTGAAATTTAAGGACGGAGAAGAAGTTATACAGGACCAATTGCAGGAGACGGCTTAAACGGCCATACACCAGATTTGACTATAGCTCATAGGTTCAGCCTGATATGCCTGTTGATTTGCACCCTCGCTGGTATAAATTTGAGTGCATTTCAACATCCAGCGGAAACGGCGGCTCATTACCTGGAGTTTGTGAATAAGTACTAAGCCATCCCTTCGTCACCTGCGGTAAAATATCCGTAAAGATGATCGGAGCGCTTATATGAATACACTAGCACCAATCCAGGTACGGGTACTCGGCTGCCTGATGGAGAAAAAAGAAACCACACCTGAGCAGTACCCGCTAACGCTGAATGCGCTGCGCAATGCCTGTAACCAGAAGTCATCCCGCTTTCCTGTAGCAAACTACAGCGAAGGTGAGGTTGGTCATACCATACGTGAGCTCGAGGCTATGGACTTGGTGCGCGAAGAGTGGGGTGTTCGTGTACCCAAATACTCGCATCTTGCAGGCAAGGGCCTGAATCTTCACAGTCAGGGTATCGCCCTGATTTGTGTATTGATGCTGCGCGGTCCACAAACTCTGGGTGAGTTAAAAAACCATTCACATCGCCTGTTTCAGTTTGGTGATCTCGAGGATGTAGAGTTTGCACTGCAAAAACTTATCGACCATGAACCATCAATGGTAGTCGCCTTACCGCGCCAGTCTGGCCAGAAAGAAGGGCGTTATGCTCACCTTCTGAGCGGCGAACCGGATATTCCGGTAATTACTCCTGTTGCAGCATCTGCCCCGTCATCAGGACTCGAAGCACGTATTGAACTGCTGGAGCTTGAGTTGGAGGAGATGAAACAGCGACTGACGATACTGGAAAGCAGCTAGGGGGTCGAATAAATAACTGTGAAGGTACCGTGAATGGCTGTGCCCAGGCCGAATGAACCCGGGCGTGCCTTTTGGGGTCAGCCCCCAATTATTTATGATGTCAATCAGCGTGGTGCAAGTGTCGCAATCAGCTCATTGGCGGCCACAGCCATGGCCGTGGCGGCATTAAAGTCATAGGTATTAATGCTAATGAAAACCCCAACTCCGCGGGCGGGTGCAAAGGCGATATAGGAAAAGACACCCTGAAGACCACCGGCCTTTTGTAGAATGAAGGGTCGATTACCTTCCGGCATCATACCAACCCAGCCAAGCCCCATGGCATCCATATGACCGGATTCATCCATTCCAAACACGCTGTCGAGTCCATCACGATTGAGATACAAGGCATGATCAAGCAAGCGCGGTTCCATGCCACTGGTGCTGAAGCGATCAAGGTGCCACTTCATCCAGTTAAGGAGGTCATTGGGCGTTGAGTAGAGCCCTCCCGAACCGACAATAACCGAGCCGGTGGGAATATTCGGTAACGGAGCCCCATCAAAGCCATGTCCCTGCATCAACCGCTTCTCCTGCTCGGCAGATAGCTTAAATACTGTATTTTTCAGAGACAGGGGGCTAGTGATGTAGGATTCAAGCAGCTCCGGATAGGGTCGGCTGGCTGCCCTGGATAAGCCGTGTGCAAGAACATCAAAACCCACATTCGAGTAGAGTATGGATTTTCCCGGCGCGGTAAGCAGGGGTTCATTTTTCAGCCAGTCACTAATAGCTTTAATCGTAATCGTGGCAGTAGGATCATTTTCACGCCCCGGTGTGCGCGGTAGTTCGCGTTGCAAACCCGCCGAATGAGTGACCAGATCAATTAAGCGGATATTCCCAACATCGTTCTTTGCGCCGTCAGCAAGTTCAGGCCACGACCTGGTGATCGGTTGAGTAAGTTCTATCAGGTTATCTGCAACTAAATGGGCAAGTACTTCTCCTGTGAAAGCCTTGGTGATAGAGCCGATCCGCATTAGGGTGTTGCCATCAGGTGCCTCGCTGCCTTCGCCGGCGCGTTCGCCAAAGCCATAGACGGAAAACTCGTCGTTACGTACAACGCCAATGACAAGAGCAGGTACCTTTTGCTGGAGAAATACAATCTGCCCTGTGAACTCGACAATTTCATCAAGCTGTGGGTTTGTATCCGCAGCCTGTACACTACCCCAACTGACGGTAGCAAAAACCACTGCAACAATAACGGCATCCCATCTGGTTCGGTATGCACTGCCAAATCTATTGATTATTCCTCGCATATAAACTCTCCGTGCCCTGTAAAAATGCCAAAACTGAATATAACTATATCATTTATCTATATCAAATAAATCTTGCCCGCATTACTTACGTAAATGTAGAAAGCCAGTGTTTATAAATAAGTATGTCCTGGATTCGGATAATAAATGCCATTGCAATAGCCGGAACTGCTATTACTATTCGTCTTATTCTGGCTGAAATTATTTATTATTTATACCGACTTTTATCTTCTGGATAGTCTTAACACCTTTAGTATCGAAATAATGCAAGGTGAGTAAGCTATTTTGAGCTCTGGAGACATAGGATGTGATATCAAAGTGCTTGCCCTCGGGTAATCTACCCAGTCGACGGGGTCCAGCATAAATGTCTACTCTTTTAACTCTTATATTCAAATTCAGGAAAGTTTTTGTTACCACTTTCCCTCGTGGACTTGACCTGGCTGGTCGAGTTGAAACAATTGTTGATGTTGGCTTTACTTTTGTTAACTGTGATCTATTTTCCTGATTTGATTTTGGTACAGCGCTG
>JADFVZ010000087.1 GCA_015222805.1 Pseudomonadota bacterium | reverse complement strand
TATGCACACCAGAACAACCAGGTTCTGCACTACGCTAACCAGGGGGTTACGATCAATGAGGTTCATAATGTGTACCGGGTGCCGGATAACAGTTGGTTAACACGCTTCTACCACGGTTCAAAGGAAAACAATGCCCGCGCCGTTGTCAATAAATACCTGGGCCATTGGGATGCCAACCCTGCCACACTGATTCCTTTGGCGCCTCGTGATTCAGCACCACTTTACGTTGAAATGATGGGCGGTTCGGAGAAGATCCTGGCCAAGGGCATTGAATTGATCAATTCTGGCCAGTACCGGCATGCTGTTGAAATCCTGGATCGGCTGGTCTTTGCCGAACCCACTGACCAACCTGCCAAGGATCTGCTGGCCGATGCGTATGAACAACTCGGCTACCAGCAGGAAAACCCCGGGCTGCGTAACGCATTTCTGGCAGGGGCCTTTGAATTACGTTCCGGCATTCCTGAAGGCGCATCGGTGAAATCCTCCGGGCCCGATATGATTCAGGCCATGACTACAGGCTTGTTCCTCGACTTCCTCGGCATCCGTATGGATAGCACAAAAGCAGAAGATTTTGAGTTCACGATCAATCTCATCACGCCGGACAACGGCGAGAAGTATATCGTGGAACTGAGCAATGCCACTTTGACCAACATCGAGGGTTACCTGGCTGAAGATGCAGACCTGACCATCACCATCAATCGCTCTGACCTGGAGCAGGTAATGATGGGTATCAAGCCACTGACGGAGCAGATCGAGGATGGCACGGCACAAACCGAAGGTGATCTTGGTGTGTTGAAGCAACTGGCTTCCGCAATGATCGAATTCGACTTGTTCTTCGAGGTACTACCGGGCACCAAGGGTCCGTCGGCTGAAGGCGAGTTGAACCCATTCGAGGTCGGAGAAGTACATAATGTCCATGAATGAGTGCATCTCTGAGTTGTGAATGCAATCTAAAAACCCGGCCTTGTGCCGGGTTCTTCTGATCGCATTATATGATGCCTTCGTTCAATTAGGGACTTAAAAACACCAACCTCAACTTCGGGCCATTAGAAAAAACCCAGAATGTAATGAACATCCAGCCCGTCGTTCCCTTGAAGCTTAACGACAACTGGAACCTGATCACCCGCACCATAGTACCGATCATATCTCAGCCCGCATTCATTCCAGGGCAGGATCGTACCAACGCTGTGGGTGATACGGTGTTAACCGCATTCTTCTCACCTAGTAAAGCCTCATCGTTTGTTTGGGGTATTGGACCAGCACTGCTGGCACCGACCGCCACTGATGACCGCACAGGCACCAGGAATGGGCGGTTGGTCCCTCATTGGTAGGCGTGGGGTTTAAGGGCCCCTGGGTATATGGGGCTATCATCAGTAATGTGTGGGATTTCGCCGGTAGCAGTAACACTGGTGATATCAACCTTCTTAATTTTCAGTACTTTATCAATTACAATTTCCCCAGTGGCTGGTACCTGACGACCGCTCCGATTATCACTGCCAACTGGGAAGCAGATAGTGGTAACAAGTGGACGATTCCCTTTGGCGGTGGTGCCGGAAAAATTGTGCGCTTTGGTAAAATACCGACAAATTTGAACGCGCAGATTTATTACAATGTGAAGAAACCTGACTTTGCAGCGGATTGGCAGTTACGCTTGACTGCAACCTTGATGTTTCCGAAGTGAATGCTGATGCTGTATGCTTTAGGAGAATTCTATTCCTTTGCTTTATCTTTTTGACCATAAGGAAGTCGGCCTGCATTATGTTTGCAGCTATTAGCCTGATCGAAAAATAAACAAGCCGCTGAAGTGTTGCAACACCGCAGCGGCTCTACTACTGCCGGGTTTGAAAGGAACTCAGCAATAGATAGCCCTATTTTAGCAAAATCTCTTAACTAGTGCCGGTTTTTCCACCAATGTTGGACGATTTCATCCACATCCACTTCAGTCGGTTCTGTTTTCGACCACATCTGGTGAAAGTTAATTGTTTGTGCATTCGGCGGAGGTTCGGGTAAGTTAACCTGCATGCGCACGGGCAGGGGGGATGCTTCACCAATGGCAATGACTTCGCCCTGGGCCAGTGATGACAGGGAGTTCAATATTCCGTGAGCTGCATCTGGTACCAGCGCGCGGATATATTCCTGATCAAGGGGGTTGGTAATGCGCATACAGAAAAAGCTGCTGCACTGTGATAAAACCGTTTCTGACAGATCGTGCGGACGCTGGCTTACCAGGCACAGGCCGACACCGTATTTACGTCCGGTTTTGGCGATTCTCTCAAAACTGAGACGGGCTGCGGTATAGCGGCTGTTGCTGTCCCTGGAAATATAGTTGTGTGCTTCTTCACAAATTAGCACTAGCGGAAACTCCCGGCAACGAGGGTTCCAGAAATTGAACTCAAATGCCATCCGTGCAATTTGTGCACTAACAGTAGGCTGCACATCAAATGGAACTGAACTGAGATCGATGACCGTTACTGCCGCATGGGTTTCCCCAAGGCCAACAAAGTCTTTCAGCAGTTCTGGAAGTGATGCGGAAGAGGTTCTCATTTTAGGCGACAAAAGAAAATCATAACGTGTATCATTTAATCGACTCTCGAGTTTAATCAAGAGCGTATCAAATTTTCCTGTCATGGCCGTTTTTGATTTGCCAAAATTACTTGTTCGTTCATTCACCATCTTGAACTGTTCGTACAACTCTGTCATGGAAAAATATACGGGTGTGTCAACACAGGCGTGCCCAATATCGATATCCTTGTTAGCCAGGGACTTCAGTTCCAGAACCATGCTGCGTAAGAACGCAATTTGCAGTGAAGCGTTTTCCTCATTTGAATCTATCAACAGGTCAACAAGATCACGAAATGGCAATAGCCAGTAAGGAATTTCCATATCTGCTGCGCTAATATGGCGCACTTTATCAAGGGGAAAAACCGGCTTATCAGCTACATTCCCCTGGCTGTATTCATTGTGAGGGTCGAGCATAATGATATGTGCATTTGGCATCGATTTTAAAGTCGACTGAACCATGCTGGCAACCATCCAGGACTTACCAGAACCTGATTGCCCGAGAATTGCTGCATGACGGCCGAAAAATGCGGATGGATCCATGAAAACATCGATATCTGCGAACGAACTCAGGCTGCCTATGCTGAAATTTGCTTCCCTGAAACTGGCAAATACGCCCTTGAGCCGGGCTTCAGAAATCAGGTGCAGTTCAGCACCTGTAACAGGGTAGTGGGAAACACCCCGGTGAAAACTACCTTTTTCGGTAAACTCACCCAGGGGATTAATCTGTAGTAAACGCGTTACCTGGTCGTTGGCATCACGCTCGAGCCACATGCACTCTACCAGTACCAGGATATCCGGACCTGCCTGCTTAACCAGCAAATAGGAGCCTACCTGACCTACATTAAAAACCATTCCCCCAAGAGTTACTAAGGGGCTGAATCCTTCTTTTTCAGAAATCAACTGAGCAACAAAATCAGCGCCTGTTATTTTATTTATATGGCCAATAAGTGTGGTTTCTGTCATCAAAATCTCTGTATAAAAAAAGACCGATAATACCGGCCTTTAGTAAGGTTAGCGTTGCTGAACCCTCCAGTGGTCAATTATATCCTCAACATCAATCTTTTTGGTCTCTTTCCTTGACCACATGTCGGCATAATCCACGTTCTGTGAATTGGGTGGTGGATCAGGCTTGTTGATTTTAAGCCGTACAGGTAGGGGTACCGCTTCACCAGTAGCAATCGCCTCACCCTGGGCTAATGAAGTTAATGCATCCAGAATACCGTGAGCGGCATCGGGAACCAGTGAACGAATATATTCCTGATCTATCGGGTTGGTTATTCGCATACAGAAATAACTGCTGCATTGGGACAAAACAGTTTCTGATAAGTCATGCGGGCGTTGACTAACAATACAAAGCCCGACACCATATTTTCGTCCGGTTTTGGCAATTCGTTCAAAGCTTCGGCGTGCTGACTTATGCTCACTGCTTTTACTTTCCCGGGCAATATAGGTATGGGCTTCATCGCATATCAGCAGAAGTGGGAATTCACGGCAGCGGGGATTCCAGAAGTTGAACTCAAATGCCAGTCTACCGATCTGTGCGGTTACTGTTGGCAACACATCATGTGGGACAGTGCTGAGATCAATAATAGTCAAAGCTGATGTTGGGTCTGCCAGTCCGAGGAATTCCTTTGTCAGATCGGCCAGGGTTTCTGATGAATTACGTTGTTTTGGACGTAACAGAAAATCATAGCGAGTATCATTCAAACGGCTTTCCAGTTTAATCAGCATGGAATCAAACTTGCCGGTTAATGCTGTTTTAGCCTTGCCAAAATTTTCGGTTTGTTCGTTGTATTTTTTAAAAGTCTTGTAGAGTTCTTCCATTGAAAAATAGACAGGGGAGTCAACTGTAATCCGCCCCAGATCCAGGTGTTCATTCGTTTCCCGCTTCAAATCCAGTAAAACACCACGCAAAAAAGCAATTTGAAGTGATGCGTATTCTTCCTCATTATCAATCAATAGCTCTATCAGTTCCTCATAGCTTAGCAACCAATAGGGAATTTCCAGGTCATTTGCACTGACACATCGCGTCTGCTCCGGGGGGAATACCGGACGATTAAAAACCCTGTCATGACTGCTATATTCGTTGTGCGGATCAAGCAGGATGATATGTGAGTTTGGCATGGAGTTTAAAGAAGACTGGATCACACTGGCAACCGTCCAGGATTTTCCGGAGCCTGATTGCCCAAGTATTGCAGAATGACGCCCGAAAAATGCGGATGCATCCAGAGATACGTTGATATTTTCGAATGAACTGAGATGTCCAATGTTGAATTCACCCGAGCCATATATTGAGAATATGCGTTCTAAACGTTTTGCAGAAATATTGTGCAACTCGGCACCGAGAACTGGATAGTGAGTTACACCACGTTGAAAACCGATACCATTTGAAAATTCACCCAGGGGGTTCATCCGTACCATACGGATTTGATTTCCAGCACTGTCATAATCAAACCACATGCTTTCGACGATGACGAGAAGATCAGGCCCGGACTGACTGACTATCAAATATGATCCAACCTGTGCGGTGCGTATAAGAACACCATCAGTCTTATATTCTGGAACGAAGCCCTCGTCATCAGAAATCAGGGAGGCGACAAAATCGGAACTATTGATTTCGTGGATATGCCCTATTAGTGATTTATTTTTCTTTGCCATGCGAATCCTTGTTTAACATCCTTGTTTAACATCTTCGTCAGTCG
Source organism: Pseudomonadota bacterium (assembly GCA_015222805.1). GTDB lineage: Bacteria > Pseudomonadota > Gammaproteobacteria > Xanthomonadales > SZUA-36 > SZUA-51. The sequence goes on along the minus strand of JADFVZ010000087.1, from coordinate 22,242 downwards.
ACCCCAATAGATACCAGGCTAGAACACCCCGGGACACAAAGGTTTGAACGATATATTTAGTCTAACGAATACCTTACAGCAATTCCACCCTGATTTCAGCTTTAAAGAATTGCTTTGCCAAAGGCGCTTCCAACCAGTCGAACCGCACGTTCCGCACTGATATTGGCCTGATCAAGCAGGGGGTTTAGTTCCACCAGTTCCATTGATGTCATCCTGTTTGAGTCTGCACAGTACTCCAGTAATAAATGTGCCTCACGGTAAGATATTCCGCCGGGAACTAAAGTCCCGGAACCCGGCATTACACTGGGATCACAGCCGTCCACATCGAAACTCATATGGAATCCCGCAGTATCCTTGTTTACAACCTTTAATATTTCTTCGGCAACGACGGCCATGCCTCGCTCATCGATTTCGCGCATCGTATAAGCATGAATACCTGAATCACGAATAATTTTTCGTTCGCGATTGTCCAGGTCACGAATTCCTACAAGCGCTACATTCTCAGGCCTTACCTTGCCCACAAAGCCGCCAATACCAGCCAAATCCTCATCACCTATACCAAGGATATGGGAAAGCGGCATACCATGGATGTTGCCGCTAGGTGAGGAGGAGGGGATATTCATATCCCCGTGGGCATCAAACCAGATCAGTCCAATACTTTTATCCTGATTGCGGTAATGGCCTGCTACACCTGCAACAGTACCCATGGCTATAGAATGGTCTCCACCAATAACTACCGGAATTGCTCCATTTTTAAGGCTGTTTTCTACAGTAACTGCCAAATTAACACATACAGACAGGATTTCAGCCTTAAATCGGGCTTTACGTGCTTTGGTATCCCGTGTTTCCATTGCTGGCACATGGATATCTACTTCTCGCAGGACTTTATAGCCAATACGTCTCAATTCCTGGCCTAACCCAGCGACACGCATTGCTGAGGGCCCGACATCAGTACCACGCCGGGATGCACCGAAATCCATTGGTACTCCAATAATTTGTATTTTTTTCTTAGACACCACTAGCTCCAAATATCAGATCAAACGATTTTAACAGATGCCTGTGCAGGGTTGTATTGATCACTTTATTACTTTCAATAATGGTTTTACAGGCATACCTGTAATTAGGGTGCCATTCGCTTTGCCTATACCTTACAACATTATTTACTTGTGAAATATTCCAGCGTAAATCTAAAATTCTTTTATTTAAATTATCAATACAACATTTTAAATACAATAGAATAAATCGAGTAAAATCTCACAACCTATTGTAATATAACATTATAATAATCCACACAAACTATTATAAATCACAATACGACCTTACTGAACCCAAGCCTTGCCCAATTGAAATCTCGCATATGACGCAATTCCTAAATCCATAACCACGCCATCCTAAAGCTCCTTATATGGTGGTGAATAATATATTATTTAACATAATATACATTATACGCATATATAAACATCCCAAAATAAAGCAAAATGCCACCCTGACCTGCGAATGAGTAATTTAAATAGCTGATGAATAGAAAGAAATAATGCCTTTGTACTGACTTTCGTTCTATTGGCGATTATCATATACAGCAATTCTTTACGGGTATTTACCTATGTCGCACAGAACCTCGGAAATTGAAAGTAACGGCCCTCTCAGTAAATTTGTAAACACGCTGAGGTATAAGGAAATTTATCGCCAGGCAATTGGAATCATCCTGCTAATGATATTTGCCTTTTTTGCCGATCCGCAGCAGCCCTGGGCGGCAATTGGTGTTGTTATGGTCGTAATTGGCAGCGTTGTACGCTTCTGGGCGGCGGGTATGGTGATGAAAAACAAGTTCCTTGCAACCTCAGGCCCTTATGCCTGGGTTCGGCATCCACTTTATGTTGGTAACATACTGATTTTATTCGGAATGGTTGCAATATGTATGAATTGGTGGGTGCTCGCAGTGACAGTGTTCTTTTTCTGGTTTTTTTACCCACCTGCAATTAGGTATGAAGATGGTAAATTATTGAAAATATTTGGTGATTCCTGGAAGAAATGGTCATCCCAGGTACCGGCGTTAATGCCTCGTTTAAGCCCGTACCCGCATAAAAGCGAAGATTCCTGGGACCTCAAGCGTGCAATTGGGCGTAATGGAGAGATGTATATCCTGATATGGGTTGCAGCAAGTGTTGCGCTGGCCTTCTACTTAAATTAGTAAATATGTCATCTTAGACAGTTAATGTCCCATACTTGAATGGTCAACCGATTCCTGGTTGATTTCAGTATTTTGTTGCATACCCGAACCTGCATGATTATGCCCGGCCATACCCATATTCGAGTGCATGATTACCGCCCATGCAGCAATCCATAAGGCGAAGATCATCATTGCCAGCCCAATGATCCTCCTTGCCTGCAGGGATGACCGCAATTGAGAGATCAGCGGGCCGGCTACGGTCAGAGATGTCAGTGCCGGTAATGTTCCGACACCAAAAGCAAACATTATCATCGCCCCTGAAAGCGTAGAACCACTGGCTGCCGCCGTCAAAAGAATGGTGTAAACCAGTCCGCAAGGCAACCAACCCCAGAGCATCCCCGTTCGCAGGGCACTCCAGATAGCGTTCCGGGGGCTTTTAGCAACTGAATTTCGACGCATTAGCTGACTGATTTTTTGCCAGACTTTACCGCCACCCCGCTCAAGCCAGCCAAGATAGGACTTATTGGTTAAATATTGTAGGCCGATCAGGAAAATCATTAAAGCCGTTAGCAGGCGAAGGATAAAACTCCACTGTTTCAGCCCCACTATCTGCCCGACTGAGCCGACAAGCGCGCCCACAATTGCGCCTAAAATAGCGTAGGTTAATATCCGTCCACCGTTAAATACCAGGGCTTTACGCACCGCCTGCCAGTGGGTATCCCCCTGCTCTATACTGCCGGTTCCGATGGCAGCCGCTATCCCGCCACACATGCCGAAACAATGTGCACTACCCAGTAAACCTGCCATAAACGCAGTTAAAAGAGTTGAAATTATAGTCATGATTCCTTCTCGTTGAGGGAGTGTGTGTCGGAATCCGGGTGTGCAGAAGTACCGCTATCAGAGTCTTTCTCATCAAGGATGTGTTCTTCATCCATAATAATGCTCCAACCGGGACTGTCGAGGTCTTCGAACTGCCCTCCTTTCAGCGCCCAGACAAACAGCCAGATCGCAAGGCCAGAAAGCACAAGGCCTAAAGGAATCATTAAGTAAAGACTAGTCACTGTATATAAATCCGTTATTTATATTCATTGGATGAGGGCCTGTTTAGCGTGAAATCCTGGCTGCATTCAGAATAACCACCAGGGAACTGACTGACATACCGATGACCGCCATCCATGGTGCTAGAACACCGCTTACGGCCAATGGAATCGCTAATAGATTGTATAATAGCGCCCAACCCAGGTTCTGCTTTATTATAATGGATGTACGCTTTGCAATAGTATGCGCCTCAACGATGGTGCCAATGCTATTGGCTGTGACAATAAAATCTGCACTGCTCTTGGCCAGGTGGGTAGCCGAACCCATTGCCATGGAAACATCAGCCCCTGCCAATACCGGTGCATCATTGACGCCGTCACCAACCATCAGCACCTGCTCACCAGCCTGCTGGTATTGTCGAATAATATTCAGCTTATCAGCCGGTAATTTACGTGCCTGCCACTGCTGAATACTAAGTAATTTTGCTACCCGGCTCACCTCCGATTCAGAATCACCAGATAACATCGAAACACGTAAACCCTTTTGCTGTAGTTGTTGAATGGTTGCAGCAGCCTCAGCACGAACTGCATCAGTTAATACCAGATGCCCGAGTACGCCTGCACTGTCACCAAGATAAATATGAATCCCAGGCACAACAGAATGCTCAGACTCAAGTTGTTGATGGTGACCCGCATGATCAGAAAGCAATGCTACAAAAGCATATTCACCCAGACGATAGGGACTGCCCTTAAGCTGGCATTCAATCCCCTGCCCCGGGTGAATTTTAACCGCTTCGGGCTGGTAATCCCCGGCATCAAGATCTGCAAACGCGGTTGCTAGCGGGTGCTCGGACTTGCGCTCCATTGCAGTTGCCAGCGCCCTTATATCTTGCGACCGCCAATCTGGGCGTAAAGAATTAATTTGCTCAATGTTTAGTTTTCCTTTGGTCAGGGTGCCGGTTTTATCAAAAACTACTCGCTGGATTCCTGATAAAGCTTCTATTGCATTTGTTTTCACAATCACCAGACCGGCTTTCATTAGCCTGCGGCTAGCCGCAGCCAAAGCGGCGGGCGTTGCCAGTGAAAGCGCGCAAGGACAGGTCACCACAAGGGTTGCGAGGGCAACTTCAAAAGCATGGGCTGGGTCGATAAAACGCCAGGCCAACCAGGCCGAAAATGCAACCAACAGCACTCCACTGACGAACCAGCTGGCAATACGGTCTGCCTGTTCCGCCACTCTTGGTTTATGCAATTGGGCATCCAGCAGGGTTCTCCCGAGGGCGCTGATGGCGGTTGCCTCACCGCAGGCCGTGGCCCGCATACTGATCGGGTCGCCTAAATTGACACTGCCAGCAAGGACTTCAGCGCCTTGACTAACCGATCTTGGCAGGGATTCACCGGAGAGGAAAGATTCATCCAGCATGCTAGTACCATCAATCACTTCACCATCAACGGGAACAGTATGGCCCTTGGGTATCAATACATAATCACCTGTCCTAATGTCCGCCAACGGTACCGCAAGGGGTTTTTTCCTATCCGGAATATCAGCATCCAGGCGATAGGCTATTTCAGGCAGCAAGCGCGATAAGGCATTGCCTAGATCAGCACTTTTTCGCCTTAAGCTAAACTCCAGGTAACGGGCCAGCAGGAGAAAGAAAACAAACATTACCACTGAATCAAAATATAACGAGCCCTCACCTCTCAGGTAGTTGTATATGCTTGCACTCCAGGCGAGGATCAGGGCTATGGCAACCGGCAAGTCCATGCCGGGCCGACGTACTTTGATGCTGTTCCATGCACCCAGGAAAAATGTTTGTCCAGAGAAAAATACCACCGGGGTGGCAACCAGCAGGGATATACCTTCAAGGAATCGTCGCATATTCTCGGAGATCGTGGAAAAGTCACCGGCGTACAGACCTACCGTATAGGTCATTACCTGCATCATCCCAAGTCCGGCAACCAGCAATCGGATAATTGCCTTATTGCGTTCTTTTCGAAAAACTTCTACATTCCGGTCTTCACTCATCAGATGTGGTTCATAACCCAGCAACTGCATGGTTTGCATCAGTTCGCTGAGCTTGATTTCATTCGGGGACCAGATGATTCTGGCGAAGCCTGAAGACAAATCGATCTGTACTTCTGCCACACCTTTCTTTTTTACCAGAGCTGTGCGCAGCAGCCAGATACAGGCGGCACAATGTATGCCTTCAATCAATACCGGTAAGCTACGCTTGCCATCGGCTTGAGGCTCACCCCAATAAGACTCCCTTTCATCAAACGCCAACCAGTCATCCAGGCGACTCAGCTTATCCTCATCAACCTTGTTGGAATCACTGTCCCGGTAGCGGTAATACTGATCCAGGTTGCCGGCCTGGATAAACTCAGCCACCGCCTTGCAACCGTGACAGCAGACGGGCAGATCCTCGCCATCGACCGATACAGTAATATCGCAGCCAGCTGGAACTGGTTCAGCACAATGGAAACAACTTTGAGGTGTCTGGGTCACGACAGCAGGAATCTCACCAGTTGTGAGAAAGTTTAATCAGGTTGCCCCGGTTCTGTTTTCTTAGCGCTAATGCCGGTCTTTTGGGCTGGACGCATTTCAGCGCTGATATTCTGGTAATCAGACTTCTCAATAACCAGGTAGTCCGGGTTCTGGATGGCAATTATCAGGGTAGCAATACTGGCAATAACCGCGGTCATCGGCAGGGCAATAATAAACCAGGGCCAGAACTGCTTATACCATGGCTTAGTGTCTAACTCTTCTTTTTGCATTTCATCACTACCTGTTTAAAGCCCGCTGGTTGGAAGGAAAAACCGAGCATCGGCAAGCACTTCCAGGTCCTGTTTGTCTTTTGCTGTAATCTTCAGGTGGATAGTGCGCCCACCCTTGCCCACTGAACGCGGCGCCCGGATTCTCAGGATAAACTGCTCTGTGGACTCCGCGGCAACAGACAGTTCTTTATCCATATCAATTTCCCCACCTTCCAGATCTGTCAGTACCATATTGAGGTCATGGTCATGCCGGTCCATATTGACAATCGACAGGGTGTAAACATTTTCGATTCTGCCGTCAGATAACTCACGGTATAAAGCGTTACGATCACGGATCAACTCGGCACGCATGGGTGTACGGGTAGCCAGCCCATAAGCCCAGGCAGCAACCAAAGCCGTTAGCAACACGGCATAAATAATCATCCGCGGACGCATAACATGTGTTTCTTTATGTGTCTGGGCGTGCTCTGTGGTGTATTTGATTAATCCACGCTCATAACCCATACGATCCATAACCTGGTCGCATACATCGATACAGGCGGCACAGGCAATACACTCATACTGCAGTCCATGGCGGATATCAATACCTGTTGGGCAGACTTGTACACACAGCGTGCAGTCGATGCAGGAGCCCAGGCCTTTTTCCGCTGGATCATCACTGCGCCGGCGGGCACCGCGGGGCTCGCCACGCTCGTCGTCATAGGAGATGATCAATGTGTCTTTATCGAACATCGCACTCTGGAAGCGTGCGTACGGACACATATATTTACATACCTGCTCACGCATAAATCCGGCATTACCATAGGTGGCAAAGCCGTAAAATATCATCCAGAAAGTTTCCCATGGCCCCAGGGAAAAGGTTGTTATCATGCCCCACAGTTCCCGGATAGGGGTAAAGAATCCAACGAAAGTAAAGCCGGTTATCATCCCGATCAAAATCCAGACAAACTGTTTGGATGATTTGCGGATGATTTTATTCGCATTCCAGGGCGACTTATCGAGTTTTTGTCGTTTGTTTCTGTCCCCTTCAATCATGCGTTCAACTTTCATGAACATCAGGGTCCAGACCGTTTGCGGACAGGCAAAACCACACCATAAACGACCGGCCAGGGCAGTAAAGAAAAACAGGGATAAACCAGCAATGATTAAAAGTAGCGCCAGGTAAACAAAGTCCTGCGGGAATAGTGTAAGGGTGAAAATATAGAAACGGCGTGCCGGCAAGTCAAATAGCAACGCCTGATGCCCATCCATCTGCAACCAGGGCAGCAGGTAAAACAGTCCAAGCAAAATCCACAGGGAGATGTTCCGCAGGTTCTGGAACTTACCCTTTACCAGACGTGCATATATTTTTGCTTCTGACTGAATAAGGCCGACATCTTTTTTGCCAGCATCATGTTTTGTCATGACCTACTACTTTTCCATCTTTGAGGCCGGGCACATCCTGACTGGCAGGTTTCTTTTCAGCGACAGGCCTCTGCAGATCAAGACCCGCAGCATAACTACTGCAGGGACCGGTACGAACCATATATATAGTTAATACGGAAGCCACAAAACTTACCATCCAGAGAAAGCCAAAACCAAGGGTGTAGCCCCATTCACGACCCATGTCCCACTTTTCGGTCCAGGCACCGGTCATTGCTTCCGGGTCTAGTAGCCCGAAAATAATCAGGCTGCCAAAACAGGCCCCGAGAAACGAGACCCAAAGCACAGTACCAAAATCGCGACGATTACACGACCAGCGACCCTGGATTGGAACTGTACTTTGCGCCGTCATTTATTTAGACAAACTGGAAACATATGCGGCAATCAGCCTGATCCGCTCTTCAGTCAGGAAGTCTTTCTGTGCCGGCATTTTGCCCATGCGTCCATTCGCAATACTATGCGCTATAGATGCATCAGAGCCGCCATACAGCCAGATATCGTCTTTCAGGTTTGGAGCCCCCAGTGCCGGGTTACCTTTACCTTGCGGACCATGGCAGGCAACACAGAAGGTGTTGAAGCGCGTCTGTCCTTTAGCTGCCAGTTGGCTGTCTGCTTGCTGCCCTGACATCTGCCTGACAAAGGCGGTAACTTCTTTAACCCCATCATCTTTCAGGGATGCCTGCCAGGCTGGCATAACACCGGTTCGGCCGTTGGTTATAGTCATGACCAGCGTGTTGTAATCACCGGCATATAGCCAGTCATCATCCGTCAGGTTTGGAAAACCCTGGGCACCGCGTGCGTCAGAACCATGACAAACCGCACAGTTTGCCGCAAATAATCGACCACCGGTAAGCAGTGCCTGATCATTTTCCACCAGTTCTTCAGGCGACAGGTCCCTCAGTGGCGCAAACATAGCAGCCTGTGCCTCATGTACCGCCTTGGCTTCATCATCGTACTGGCTTACTTCAGTCCAGTTTAAAAACCCTTTGAAATTACCCAGGCCCGGGTAAAGTGCCAGATAAACAAAACCAAAAACGATGGTGAAATAAAACAGATACAGCCACCAGCGTGGTAACGGATTGTTATATTCCTCGAGGTCACCGTCCCATACATGCCCGGTAACATCGCCCTCTTTTGATTCATTAGCCCTGTTCTTAGTTGCCCAGATGATCAACCACCAACAGGCGAGAATATTGGCAACAGTGACAATTATGACAAACCAGTTCCAACCTGAATTCATCATGGCTGAACCTCCTTACTATTGTTATTTAATAAATCATCTTCTACTGCCAGATGTGCGGCTTCATCAAACGATTTTTTACGTTTGGGGCTCCAGGCCCAGACCACCATTACACAAAAGGCAATAAACAGAACGACCAGGACGATACTGCGAAAAGTAACCAGATCCATACTTACCTCCCGCTGCGTGCCAGACCAAGACCCTGCAGGTAATGAATCAGGGCATCCAGTTCGGTTTTGCCTTCTACAGCCTTAGGGGCTGCGGCAATTTGCTCATCAGTGTAGGGGTCACCAACCATGCGTAAACGGCGCATCTTACGCGCGGTGATTTCACCATCTATACCGTTTTCAGCCAGCCACGGGAAACCGGGCATATTGGATTCTGGGACCAGATCACGAGGATTCATAAAATGAATCCGATGCCAGTCATCAGTGTAACGCCCACCTACACGGGCAAGATCCGGCCCGGTGCGTTTTGAACCCCACTGGAACGGACGGTCATATACTGACTCGCCTGCGACAGAGTAAGGTCCATAGCGTTCGGTTTCACTAACAAAAGGACGAATCTGCTGCGAATGACAGAGGTAACAACCTTCACGCACATAGATATCACGGCCTTCAAGCGCCAGTGCATCGTAAGGTTTTACACCTTCAATGGGTTCGCCAACCAGGTCTTTTTGAAACACCAGCGGCAGAATTTCGACCAGTCCGGCGATACTGATCACTATAACGATCATTATCATCATCAGGCCGATGTTTTTTTCAACTACTTCATGGGACATGTTGAATTCTCCTTATGCCGGCTCAGGGACCACAACAGACACTGCCTGTGAACCCTTGATGGTTTTATAAACGTTATATGCCATAACAAACATGCCTACCAGGAACATGGTTCCGCCCAGCAGCCTGATGGCATAGTAAGGATAGGTTGCCGAGAGTGACTCAATGAAGGTGTATGTCAGCGTACCGTCATCATTGAATGCGCGCCACATTAGGCCCTGCATAACCCCTGCAATCCACATGGAAGCGATGTAAAGAACAACGCCGATAGTGGAAATCCAGAAGTGCACATCAATCAGCTTAATGCTGTACATATCTTCTTTACCGTATAAGCGAGGTATCAACACATACAATGAACCCATTGTCATCATCGCAACCCAGCCGAGAGCACCTGAATGCACGTGACCAATAGTCCAGTCGGTGTAGTGAGACAGTGCGTTGACTGTCTTAATCGCCATCATCGGACCTTCAAAGGTTGACATTCCGTAGAACGATAAAGCTACAATCATCATCTTCAGAACAGGGTCTGTACGTAACTTATGCCATGCACCTGAAAGCGTCATCATGCCGTTGATCATGCCGCCCCAGCTAGGCGCCAGCAGGATCAGCGAGAACACCATGCCGACAGACTGAACCCAGTCAGGCAATGAGGTGTAATGCAGGTGATGCGGACCGGCCCACATGTAGGTTGAAATCAGTGCCCAGAAATGCACGATAGACAGGCGGTAGGAATAAACCGGACGCCCTGCTCGTTTGGGAACAAAGTAGTACATCATGCCGAGGAAGCCTGCTGTGAGGAAGAAACCAACAGCATTATGGCCGTACCACCATTGAACCATGGCATCGACCGCACCCGAATAAATTGGGTAAGACTTGGTCCAGGTCACAGGAATCGACAGGTTGTTAAAGATATGCAGTACTGCAATAGTCAGGATAAAGGCACCATAAAACCAGTTAGCTACATAAATATGCTTAACTTTGCGTTTGGCAATTGTGCCAAAGAAAACCACAGCATATGAAATCCAGACTACCGCGATAGCGATATCGATCGGCCATTCCAGCTCTGCGTATTCCTTGCTCTGGGTGATACCCAACGGCAAAGTGATCGCGGCTGCAACGATAATCAGGGTCCATCCCCAGAACGTGAAACCCGCAAGTTTGGGTAAAAACAATTTGGTATGACAGGTTCGCTGGACCACATAATATGAGGTGCCGATAAGGCCTGAGCCGCCAAAGGCAAAAATTACAGCATTGGTATGCAGTGGTCTAAGTCGGCTGAATGTCAGCCAGGGTATATCGAAATTAAGAACTGGGAACAGCAACTGGGCGGCAATAATCACCCCCACCAGCATGCCAACAATCCCCCAGATCACGGTAACAACAGCAAATTGCCGTACTACCTTGTCATCATAGATTTCGCGGTCGCTCATAGTCTAGGCACCTTTTGGAAAATTTGTAATCAAACACACGACAAATGCAGCAAGCGCCCAATAATTATTTTTATGTAAAACTAACCGGGTTTTTGCTTAACATTAGATTATTATTATATACTGGCAGGACAATTTTTATCCAGATAAAATTGCTTCTTTAACCTGACTTGTGTGAATTTTCAGGTAATTGACTGATGTCGAATATCAGGGATAACTACCGGGGTTTGCCTTTTCGAACAACCTAACCGTAGCGGCCTTCAATGTAATCAGCCGTTTCCTGATGTTGCGGCGTGAGGAACATTTCACCGGTTTCCCGATGCTCAATCACTTTACCCATCAGCATGAATATACATTCTTCACTGGCACGCCGGGCCTGGGCCATGTTGTGGGTGACGATGAGAATGGTGTATTTACCCCGCAGGTCCCAGAGCAACTCTTCTACCGCTTCCGTACCTTTAGGGTCCAGGGCTGAACAGGGTTCGTCCATTAACAGAACGCTGGGTTTTACCGGTAACAGGCGGGCAATACAGAGTTTTTGCTGCTCCTCAAGCGATAATGCAGTAGCTTTGTGATCAAGCCGATCCTTAACTTTATCCCATAAAAGCACCTGTTGAAGCGCACTTTCAACAATTTCACCTTCCTCACTTTTCCCGGTTTTACCGGCACTATGGATGTTGTGCCCAAAAAGTATATTATCCCGAATTGAAATCGGCAGTGGATTAGGTCGTTGAAACACCATACCCACCTGCTTGCGAACCTGCAGGATTTCAACCTCCGGAGCGAAGATGTTCTGGCCCATGACATCGACTTTACCGCTGATCCTGACATAATCCAGACGCTCATTGATACGGTTCATGGTGCGTAGAAAAGTGCTCTTACCGCAACCGGATGGACCTATCATTGAAGTGATGATGCCCTGCTTAATATCCAGCTTAATATCAAACAATGCCTGGAAGGTTCCATACCAGAGACTCAGGTCTGTGGTACTGATTGCCATCATTTTGTTATCAGCCTGTTGTTGCTTTGTGGCAAGCATCAGCCAAACCTCCCTTCTACATAATCACGGGTGCGCTGGTTGCTGACATCACCGGTAAACAGGTCCTCGGTTATGCCGACATCAAGGCATTTTCCATCGAGGAAAAAAGCGGTGCGGTCGGCCAGGCGTCGGGCCTGCTGCACCAGGTTGGTTACCAGGATGATGGTCATTTCACTTTTTAACTCTTTAAGTACATCTTCAATGCGCATGGTGGTTACCGGGTCTACGGCGATGGAAAACTCATCCAGCATTAATAACTCGGGGTCCTGTGACAAGGCACGGGCAATAGTCAGGCGCTGCTGCTGTCCTCCGGACAACATGCTGCCGAGTGAGTCGAGTCGATCCTTTACCTCATCCCAGAGTGCAGCCCTGCGCAGGCAGCGTTCAACAATAACATTGAGTTCCGCCTTGTCTTTTTCACCGACCAGGCGTGGCGCCAGGGCGACATTATCATATACCGAAAGCGGCAGACCAACCGGCAATGGAAAAACCACCCCGATACGCCGTCTCAATCCATAAACATTACGAACTTTACTGATGTCGTGGCCACTGAATTCAAGTTTGCCATTAACCTGCATCTCAGGATTAAACATATCCATGCGATTAATGGCTTTTAAAAATGAGGTCTTGCCGGCGTTAGCTGGGCCGATAATGCCAAATATTTCATGTTCATGGATATTAAATGACACGCCTTCGAGGGCTGTCTCACTGCCGTATTTAATCGACAGGTTTTCTACACCCAGTTTGACAGGATTTTGAGTGGTATCTTGAACTTCAAATTGCATCTCGGGGTTTACCATTTTTTCTTACCCCGCAGATACATGCGTAAGGCAATGGATACGCTATTCATTAATAACACCAGGGCAATCAGCACCAGGGCAACGCCATAAGGTACGGCTTCCGGCATTTCCGGGACCTGGGTTGAGACCACGAACAAGTGCAGTGAAAGTGCCATGGTCTGGTCAAATACACCCTGGGGCAGGAAGGGCAGGAAAAACACAGCTCCTGTAAACATGATCGGAGCAGTTTCACCCGCGGTACGTGATACTTCAAGGATGACCCCGGTAAGTATTCCGGTAACCGCATTCGGCAGCACAATTCGACGAATGGTCTGCCATCGGGTTGCGCCCATATTCCAGCAGGCTTCACGAAAAGCCATCGGCACTGCCTGCAGGGACTCCCGGGTAGCCACTATCACCACCGGCAATGTCATGATTGCCAGGGTTAAACTAGCAGCCAGGATACTGGTGCCGAAACGGAAGAAAATCACAAAGGCACCCAGGCCGAATAATGCATGCACAATAGAAGGCACACCGGCCAGGTTGATAATGGCGATATTGATTGCCCGGGTAAACCAGTTGTCCGGCGCATACTCACTCAGGTAAATCGCAGCCGCAACACCCAGCGGAACCGAGGCCAGCAAGGCAACAATTACCAACAGTATAGTTCCCAGCAGTGCCGGGAAAATCCCACCGGCGGTCATCCCGTTAGTAGGATTGGCAAACAGGAATTCAAAAGAAATGACCGGTGCACCTTTATATATCAATGTACCCAGAACCAGGATAACGGGAAGAATCAGCAAAGCTGTCATCCCGCCCAGTAGCAGCCTGAACATATTCTGCCGACTGAGGTTTTTGTGATTGATCCGAGTTGCTTCAAACATATCAATTAGCCCTTGCGCACATCACGGATAACCAGATCTGCAATCAGGTTAATAATGAAGGTGATTACAAATAATGAAATACCGATAGTAAATAGTGCCTGGTAATGCGGGGAACCCACCGCTGTTTCACCCAGTTCGGCAGCAATGGTTGCTGTCAGAGCACGCACTGAATCGAATACACTGCCGGGAATGTTAATGGCATGGCCGGTAGCCATAAGCACTGCCATGGTTTCACCGAAGCCACGCCCCACTCCCAACAACACGGCTCCCAGCAGGCCGTTTTTTGCTGCCGGTAATACCACTTTATAAATTACCTGCCAGCGGGTGGCGCCCATAGCTTCAGCCGCTTCACGATACCGATCAGGTACTGCCTTCAATGCATCTTCTGCGATGGAGGTCATGATCGGCGCCGCCATCAGCCCCAAAATAATACCGGCATTTAATACATTCAAACCAACCGGCACATCAAAGATATCGATGATCAGCGGGTTCATCAGCGCCAGGCCGATAAAGCCCCAGACTACCGATGGGATTGCGGCTAACAGTTCTACGGTAATTTTAAGGAATTCACGGGTCCTTCCGGTAGCGAACTCTGCTATAAAAATTGCTGTACCGAGTGAAAATGGAATGGCTATAAGCATCGCCAGGCCGGTGACACTTGCGGTACCGGCTATTAATGCCAGGATTCCGTAAGTGGCTTTGTTTTCGGACGTCGGCCGCCAGTTTTGCGAAAAGAAGAACTCAGTAAAACTAAAGTCCCCAAGAATAAAACCCATACCTTCCTTGGTAATAAAAACAAAAATTCCAATGATAAATATAATCGCTGATATACCACCAAGAAATACCAGCACCTGGACGGCCTTATCTATATACCAGTCACGATTCAGCTTATCAAAATCGGCAGCTGCGGCAACGGATTCTGCGTTTCTTTTAGTTGTCATGGATTTGGACTCAACCAGCTTCACTGCCGGCCAGCAATGTCATTAACTGCTGGATCTCTTCACGCAATACACGATACTGTTGTGTGCGGTCATCCTCGTCGGACAAGGTCCAGTTCAGGGCAGAAGCATGGAATGGCATATTTTCTATATAGTCTTCAACCCTGCCTTTCAAGCTTACAATGACGACAAAGTCGGCCAGGTCATATTCAATAACTTCAAACTGTTCGGTTACCAGGTCTTCGTCCGGCAATCCTGTTTTGGCGATAAATTCCTGTAGCTCAGGTGACAGTGATTCTGCAACACCCGGGGTCGAGGCGATGAAATAACCGCTTTCCGGAAAATTCTTCCGCCCGATGGCGGTGGCCAGCTGGGCAGCTCCAGAGCCGACTTGATCGAGGAACAGGATGCGATAAGTTTTTGGAATTTTAGCAATGCCTTTGACCGCATAGACTGTCTGGTCACAGATGTTTTTTGCCTGGTCGGCAACGCGTTTAAGCAGACTGAAAACCACAAATACAGCCATCATGGTTGCGCCGTCCATATGTTCATCTTCAGCGTACAGAGTCTCGTAAACACCATCCATGCTGCCTTCAACACGCTTCGCCATTTGCATCAGGGCGATTGCCATTTCAGCATTACCTTCACGAAATGATTTGCGAGATTCTGAAAGGATGGATATAGATTCATCAAATAATGCATCAATTCGGTTGGCAAGCGGTTCGGGAAGCGCCGTGGATAGTTGCAGCGCCTCACGGCAGAGTGTTACCGCATAATCACCCACGCGTTCGAGAGCAACATTGACCCGTGATGTGGAAGCCAGTTCACGCAATGGTCCGGCTCCCGGCAAGTGTCGGGCGATAAATGTATGGCACAAACGATCACACTCGCGTGAGTCACGATTGATCGGACCATCAGCAAGTACCGTTGCGTAAGCCAGGTCACTGTCCCTGAGTATCAGGGTCTTTTTAGCGTTACGCAACGCACCTTCAACATCCTCGCCAATCTTCCATAGCCAGTCACGGATATACTGCAGGTCAGCTTGCATACGCTCTTCAAAATGACTCATGTTATTTCCCGAAATTCCTGAGTTAATAGTAACTAAATCTTAGCACTAAACTGTTCCAGCACAGGCCGGAACAGTTGTGGAGCAAAATCAGTCACAGCTGACATCTGTTGCAGGCGCGTAACCTTTCTTGAGGATTATGCACTGACCTTCATTACTCTTGATCCAGTTAAGGTATTCACCTACGTACCCAGTTGGCTCACCACTGGTATACATAAACAGCGGTCGGGCGATCGGATAGCTGCGGTCACTTGCAGTAGCAACTGAAGGGCTGGTGCATTCACCACCGGTCTGCTGTGAGATACAAGCCAGTTTAAGGTGATCGGTGGCATAGGCCAGGCCGCTGTACCCGATAGCACAGGCTGTATTTTCAACCAGGTCAACAACATCCTTGGAACCGTGCATATCACGAGTACCCAGACGGAAATCACCTTTACCGAGAATAGTTTTACGGAAATAAGCAAAAGTACCAGAATTATTCTGCCTGCTTATAACCACAATTTCCTGGTCTTTACAGCCTGGAACTTCCACACCAAGATCAGTCCATTTAAGGAAAGTGCCGCCATCACCATAAATTTGAGCCAGTTGCTCAATACTGATATCAGTCAATGGGTTGTCGGCATGCAGGTATACAGCCAGCGCATCATAACCAACGATGTGCTCTATGGGATCATGGCCACCGTCTCTGGCCAACTTGATTTCTTTGTCTTTCATGGCCCGACTGGCATTGGCTATATCAACAGTACCGTTAATCAGCGCTGCGATTCCGGTTCCTGAACCACCGCCGCTAACGGCGACAACTGTGGCTGGATCAACTTTCTGATAGGCTTCAGCCCAGGCCTGGGCAACATTCACCAGGGTATCAGAACCTTTGTTTTGAATAACCTGGCGATCCTGTCCGCCACCACAGGCAGTAAGGAGCAGTGATGCCGTAATGGCGGTACCAAGCAGGAAAGCATTGCGTTTTAACATGGGTATCTCCGATAACAGTATTAGTTAGAATCGGGGTAATTTTAACGATGGAATATGACGGTTATGTGACAACGGGTACAGGTTGCTGAGCAATGGCCATAGCACACAGTTCAGGCTGTCGTTGCAGCCGGTTTAGTTTGGATTTAAGCAATGGGGATATTGATTTAGGTCGGCGCTGCTAAACTGCCTCTACCTTACAGCCCATCATCTTCAGCAAGCGCAGCAAAAACGCATTACTGAACTGACGTTGCATAGTGCCCGTCCGGCACGCTGATTCACCAAAACTGACCGTTTCCCCTGTTGCTGCCACTGGCGACTGCCAGATCAATGCAGGTACCGGATCAGCCGTGTGGAATCCAGTGTTGCTGTCGGTGGTGTGATCGGCAGCCAGGGCAATAATTACGCCACTATTTAAAAGGGGTTCCAGAGCAGCATCCAGTCGTTGCAGGAAATCACGTTTGGCCAGTGGCTGGCGGTCATGCGAACACAGATCGGGCGCCTTAATATGCAGGAACACCATCGGGTAGTCATCCAGCGCGGTGATAACGGTTGCAATTTTAGCATCTAAATCAGTGTCTACAGTCGCACTGAAACGTGAATCGGACAAGGCAGTAAATCCAAATATTCGTCCAAGTCCCAGCACTGTATTACAACCTGAAACTACCGCTGCAGTGAGACCGAAGCGGTGGAGTAAATTGTCGAGGGTGAAATGCGCCCCTGCCCCCCGGGTAATGATCCCGGTAGCACAATGCTTATCCGCCTTTTTCCGGGCAATGTTCAGCGGATGACGCTTAAGTCGCTGATACGCAAGTTCAACAAACAGATTGACTTTGTTTGCTGTGAACTCAGCTTCCGGCCGTAATGCTTTGCATTGCAGCACTGCCGCTGGCATCCGGCTGTCACCAGGGTCAGTATTGCTGATATGAGCATCCAGTCCCGGGCCGGAAAGCACCAGGGCGGCACGATGCTGGTCGGTTGGCCAGAGACTGGCACGAACACCATCACCCAGCTCGATATCATTGAGTACAGCAGCCAGTTCTCTGGTTCCTTCGCTGATTCGCCCTGCCCTGCGATCGGTCACCAGCAGTCCATCAGCTCCTCGCTCGATACTGGCAAAATTAACGCGTAAGGCAATTTCTCCCGGTGATAGCACCCGCCCTGCCCCGGATGCCTCAACCGGCCCGCGATGCAAACGATCGGCCTGTTGCGGCAGCATACCCATCAACATGCCGGTGCCTGAGTGGGTATTGGGTATTTCACCCGGAACAATCGGATCCACCAGGCCATACAGTCCTTCTGCAGCCAGCCGGTCAAGCACAGGCGTTGAGGCGGCTTCCAGCGGGGTCATATCTCCCAGTTCAGCAACTGGCAGATCACCCAGGCCGTCGATGATAAGCAAAACACAATGCCTGAATGAGCTATCAGGCACAGTAGTGCCCTCGGAACTGGCAGTTTGGATATTCATGAGTTGGCATTACCCATTCAGGGAACGAATGGTTTCACGCCAGGCAGGCTGTTTTGCCCGTGTATCGGCAAGTTTTGCTATGGTGCCGAAAACATCTGCTGGCGAGCCGTTAAAATGCCTGGATAGCTCTAAATTGACCTGTTGGATAACCTGCTGGATGGCTATTTTTTTATCTTCAGCAGTAATGATAGGCACATCGCAGTGATCCGCTTCAGATAACAGGAATGACTGCAGACTCCAGATAGAATCAAAACTGTCGAGATATCTTTCCGCGCGTCTTTCAGGCACATCCACACCCCGTCCGCGCAAGTGAGATTTGAGTTTTTTCGACCTGAGCACTGCAAGCATGACATAAACTTTAATCACCTCTTCACTGTCCGGAACACGCTCCAGCAAATCAGGCAAAACGTGGACGCCTTCGAGGATGATCGACACGCTTTCCTCCACTGCTCGCTGCAATACAGCTTCGCAGGGAACGGCAAGTAATTCGGCCTGGCTGAGATAACCTTCGGCTACCAACTGGTCCCAGTCACGCTCTTTCTTGTCCTTGATCGGCAGTGTTTTCCATGCATTAAATGAGGAGGTATGCAACACCGGCAACAGGTTCTGAGGAACCATCATGCGCATCACTTCACGCAGCATGTCAGTTGATTGTATACGCACAATTTCCAGCAAGTGACCAAGTTCTGTAGCGATGGTGCTCTTACCTGCGGCAACAGTTCCGCCAATTAGTAGTACCAGTGGTTTACTCCCGCGTTGGAATTCTGACCAGACCAGGTAGCGTCTGGCTGCTTTATTGCCAACCTCCTGCTGCAGGCACAGGTAGGTGACATAGCCGAGTTCACAAGTCGAAATGGAGTTGATACCGGAGGTAATCAACTGGGCATAAATCAGCTCCGTAATATATTCTGCTTTTTCCGTCTTCATGCCAGCCGATAGCAGGCTGCGGGCAAGCCGTCCGCGTGAAAATGCTTTTTGCCGGCCACTGAGGCTATTGACCAGGATTCGGGAAGGAGCCACTGAAGGGAACTGATACTGTTCAAGTACACTTTCATCATCCCTGTCTTTCAGGAATACAGACACCCGCTGCTGTAATTGCTCTGAAGTAACCGTTTTCGTATCAGCGAGTTGGTCCCGGACCTGTTTGGCGATTACATTCGCTTCATCGAAAGAAAGCCCGGCATCAAGCAGGCTGCGAACCAGTATCCCTCGAAGAAATGGAATTTTTTCATTCTGGCGCTTGTTGACAACAATTGTTTTCAAGTGAATTCCATATATCAAACTACAAGATTAAAACTTCAATACACCTACTAAATCTGGCAGGTATGTTATCTTATCGTATCCTACACCCAACCAGGTTATGCATCCATGTTTCAGACGGCGGAATTAGGTCAACAGGTCTCCAAAGCTGAGTATAAGAAACGGGAACTGATCCTGCGTCAGGATCTTCTGGCCCTGCAGCAACGCCTGCGCAGTGATGGCAAATTCCCTGTAATCCTGGATTTCGCAGGTGTACGTGGTGCGGGTAAAGGGACTTCAACCAACCTGCTGAATAAATGGATGGATGCCCGCTGGATTGTTACCCAGGCGTATAACGAACCATCGGATGAGGAAGCAGAAAGACCGGTATTCTGGCGTTACTGGCGCAACATGCCCTGCAAAGGCCAGATCGGTATTTACCTGAGTGGCCGTTATTCAAAACCACTACTTGATTATGTCTATGGAAAAACCAATGACGCACAGTTCACCCGTGAACTAAAGCGCATTAATAATTTTGAAAAGGCGCTGACTGACGATGGCGCCATGGTGCTTAAATTCTGGATGCATATCAGCCAGGATGTGCAGCAGGATCGCCTGGAACTACTTGAAAATGACCCTTTAAGAAGCTGGCGCCTGTCACCGGATGACTGGAAACACTGGGAAATGTACGACCGTTTTATCGAAGCGGCAGAGAAGATTATTTCGCAGACCAATACCGGCCACGCTCCCTGGGAAATTATAGAGGGCGAAGATTTTTACTATCGCAGTCTGCGAGTAGGTGAAATCCTCCTGGAACGTCTTGAACGACATTTGATCAGTGAAGAACTCCGGCAAAAATACCTCGCTGAGTTCCGCAAAAAAATGCGTGAAGAGCATGCCCTGCCTGTAAACGGAAAGCATACAACAGTGATGGACAAGCTGGATTTATCTTTGTGTATCGGCAAGAAAAAATTTCGGAATGAACTGGCCATAGGCCAGGCCAGGCTGGCTACTCTGCACCAGCAGGCGGTACAGAAAAAATTATCCACCATCCTGGTTTTTGAAGGGCCGGATGCTGGTGGCAAAGGCGGTGCTATCCGTCAAATTACAGAGGCGCTGGATGCACGCAATTATAAGGTTTATCCCTTTGCGGCACCGACAGATGTGGAGCATTCCCATCACTATCTGTGGCGCTTCTGGAATTGTATTCAGCGCTCTGGGCGAATGACCATTTTTGATCGCAGCTGGTATGGACGGGTACTGGTAGAACGCGTCGAAAACTTTGCCGGTGACGACGAATGGAAACGGGCGTTTAGTGAAATTAATGATTTTGAAGAACAGTTGATTGAGCACGGCATCGTGCTGCACAAGTTCTGGCTGCATATCAGTAAAGATGAGCAATTAAGGCGTTTCAAAGCCCGTGAGGAAACCCCCCACAAACGCTGGAAACTCTGTGATGAGGATTGGCGAAACCGTGAAAAATGGGATGAATACTCCGCTGCTGTTCACGAAATGATAGAAAAAACATCGGTACAGAAATCACCCTGGATCCTGGTTGAAAATGAGTGCAAACGCTATGGCCGCATCAAAGTGCTTCATTCTGTCTGCGATGCCCTCGAAGAAGCCCTGGACACAGATTAATCCTGGCGTCTTAGACCACAGATTTCATTGCTGCGAATTCCAGTTCGTCGGACGCGTCTTCACACAAATCTGAAATATTACAAATTCTTTCCAGCAACTGCCGAAGATGCATCTTTTCGGAAAGGCTCATCTCGGACTCGAAAATACGCCGGGTTAATTCAGATTCGGCGATATCCACTTCGGTCTCAAAATCACAGACCCTGGAAACATGCACATGCAATTGTTCAATTTCACCTTTGGGCTTGAAGTAATTGCGTAAGGCTTTACGCAATTCCAGGAAACAATTCAGGCACAACAGGAATACCTCGAGCAAATCACCCTCAAATTCTTCGGGTATCTGCGGGTTCTGGTCAACCACGAATCGGGCCACACTCTCAGACTTCCCGGCAATGCTGTCTACCGCTTCAACCAGGCGGTAGATATCCGAGCGGATATGCGGGAGAAACGCACCGGCAAGCAGGTCATCCCGAATCCGGCACTCAAGCACATCCGCCCGGGATTCTATTTCAATCACCGTATTGGCTCGCTGGCAGGCAGAGGCAAGGTCACTGGCAATATACTCCTCGACCACATTACGGGACTCCATCAGGCAGTCCTGCACCTCATCAAGGTGCCCCAACACAAGCTTGCGAACTTCTTTTTCTTTCTTAAATATCATCATCTTAATACAACCTTCTTGAATATATATTAACTATGAAAATAGCCGATAAACCACTGCTGCAAATATCGCAGCACATAGGGGGGTTACCACCCAGCCGATAAATATTGTCGTTAATTTTCTGATACTGACTGCACGCATACCCTTAGTCAACCCAACACCAATAATCCCGCCAATAACCGCCTGTGAAGTCGATACCGGAATACCTGCCATTGAGAATACGTGCACACCAAATGCGGCCGATAGCTGTGCAGCCAGTGCACCACTGTAATCCAGGGTGGTTATGCTTTTGCCCACTGTATTTGTCACCCGGCCACCAAAGGTAATCGCACCAACTGCCATTGCAACACCACCAAGCACGGCAAGCCAGAGGCCTTTATCGGGATATTTGCTTAACAGGGGTCCAATCGCATTACCGACATCGTTGGCCCCTAAAGAGTATGAAACATAGGCAGCAGAACATATAACCGCGAAACCCATGGGCTTGGACCAGTTGATTGAACTGGTTCGATTGAGGATGTACCCCAGGCCTTTGTACAGCGCAAATGCCAGCATCATCGTAAGTACCGGACTAATGACCCAGGCAGCAAAGATTTTCAGCAGCACTCCAAGCTTGAAAAATGAAGCGTTCCAGCCGACAAGCCCGACACCAACCCCGGCAACTCCACCAACAATAGCCTGTGAAGTGGATACCGGAATACTTGAAAAGGT